>NZ_CBDRFA010000085.1:0-36588 GCF_965343085.1 Nocardiopsis synnemataformans
TCCGATGAGGATCGTCTTCCCCGTGCTGGTTTAAGGCAGGACATCCGTCTTGACAGGAGTATCGTCCTACTCCCTAAACTGTACTGACTCGTCAGACTAGTTTGAGGTGGACATGGGATCCGACAAGACGGACAACGCGCCGGGTTCGGTTCAGCGGCGAGCGCTCGTGGTGGGCTCCGGCATGGCCGGGTGCGCGGCGGCGTGGTGGCTGGAGCACGAGGGATGGGAGGTCGTACTCGTCGACAAGGAGGTCGAGCCCTACCCCAGCAGCTACCTGCTGCAGCTGGACGCAGAGGCGGTCAAGGTCCTGCGGCTGATGGGCGGCGAGGAGATCATCAACGAGGTGACCTTCCCGGCACCGGAGATGTCGGTGCGCTGGGGCTCCCGCGGGGTTCGCGAGTTCAAGGTCGACGGCGGGAAGGACTGGCGGATCGCTCGCCGCGCGGCGCTGCTGAAGAAGGTCTTCGCCCACGTGCCGGCCACCGTCGAGACACGCCTGGGCGTCGGGGTAGAGGCCCTGGAGCACCGTGACGAGAACGTCCTGGCCCGGTTCGGCGATGGTTCTGCCGAGCCGTTCGACATGGTGGTCGGGGCGGACGGCGTGCACTCGACGGTGCGCCGACTGACCTTGGCCTCCGAAGAACAGAGCGTGTACCTCAACGGCCGGAGCCACGTATGGATCAACGCTGACGTGCCCATGCCCGAGGGGCGCGCGGTGATCGGCTCCCGCGAGGGGATGCTGTCGATGGTCTACCCGTTCCTGGACACCGACCAGACGTCGGTTATGGCTGTCGTTCCCGTTCCGGGCTCGACCGTGCCCGACACGCGGATGCTGGTCGATCGGGTCTGCGACGTGATCGAGCGGCTGGGGCCGGACATGCGCGAGATCGCGGTGGCGGCACGCAAGTCCGAGGACGTCAAGCTGACCAGGTTCTCGCAGGTCCGGTTGCCGCGCTGGTACACACGCCGGGTGGTGCTCCTGGGCGACTCCGCGCACTGCATCGATCCGGTGTCCGGGATGGGTGCGCACGCGTCCCTGCCGGGGGCCAAGGCGCTGGCCGAGGCCCTGCGGAGCACCGATGACCTCACGGTCGCCTTCGCCCGGTTCGAGGCCGAGATGCGGCCCTTCGCCCAGACGGCGCAGAGCATCACGGCTCGGGCGGTCGAGTACAGCACCGGGACACCGGGAGGCGGCCGGGCGGCCACCCTGCTCGGAGGTGCCGGAGACCTTGTGGGCACCCTCGGGGCGAGGCTGGCAAGATTCAACAGCCGCAGGAGCGCCGTACGGCGGGCTTGAGGCCCCGCCCCCGGCGGACCGACAGCGGTCATGAGGTCGCATCCACAGCCATCTGACGATGCCGCCACCGTACGTGAGAGAGGAATCGATGGGACGCACAGCAGGACGAGAGCCCGAGGACACCAAGCGCTTGATCCTGGATGCCGCGCGAGGCGTCGTCGCCAAGCAGGGGGCCCGGGCGACCCTTGATGACGTGGGTGCCATGGCGGGGCTGAGCCGCGGGGCTGTGATCTACCACTACAGTTCGAAGAACGCCCTGTGGACAGCCCTGGCCCACGACGTGCTCAGCCAGTTCCACCGGACGGTCCACGAGCAGTTGGAGGACGGCCGGGCGTCCGGGCGCCTGGCACGCGCCTTCATCCGCGCCTCGCTGGAGGGCGACAGGATTGATGCCGTCGGCGAGCGGTTGTTCCTGCTGGCCGCCCTCTCCGTTACCCCCGGGGTCCCCGAGATCCTGGCGGAGGACGGGGCCCGTTGGAAGGCCGAGATGGCCGAGGACGGACTCTCCCTGGGGGCCCGCGCCGTCATCCTCAGTGCCGTCGACGGCGTCGGCATGATGACCGGATGGGGGCTCAAGCCCGATCGTGCCGAGCTCGACGCCCTGCGCACTGAGCTGGAGAACCTCACCGTCTCCGGCTCCTAGCACCGCGCCGTACGCGTCGGTGGCTCCGGCTCGGTGCCGCCCGGGTGTCGCGTGAGCCTGCCGTGGCTCCTCGTCGAGCGGTGGTCTCGTGCGCGGTGAGTCCGGACACGGTGTCCCGGGCGGGCCCTGTTTCGCCGATCGGGTCGGTGCGGTCGACGCCGGGTCAGCGGTCGCGGAGCAGGACACGAGTGCCCGGGCCGGGGCCCTCCTGCCCCTCGTAGGCGTGGGCGGGCCCACGCTCGGCTCTGGGGCGCCTCTCCACCGCTGCCCGAACGGGCGCCCCCGGCGACGGTCACCGGAGCGGTCCTCATCACGGGTTCTCCACATCGTCCTTACCGTGGACAGCCCACACGATTTAAACTGTACTGACTCGTCAGTATAGTATTTGGTATATGACAGGTCAGAACGAACACGAACGGAGCACGACCATGAACAGTGCCAGCACCCGGTCCACCGACGTCGTCGTCGTCGGTGCCGGACTCTCCGGGCTCACTGCGGCGGACCAGCTCACCCGTGAGGGGTACGACACCGTCGTCATCGAAGGCCGGGACCGTGTCGGCGGCCGGGTCCGCGGGGCCGAGATCGCCGGGGTCCCCGTCGACGCCGGAGCGACCTGGGTTGCTCCGGGCCACACGGCGGTACGCGATCTCGCGAGCCGACTCGGCTACGAGTTCACCCCCCAGTTCCACCAGGGCAAGGGGGTCATCTCCTTCGGCGGCAGGCGCAGGGTCGAGAGCCTCACCGCCCTGGCCCCCTGGTCGATGCTCGACCTCGCGCGGATCATGAGCGTGCTGCAGAAGATGGTCGACGGCCTTCCCGTCTCCTCCCCCTGGGTACACCCCCGGGCCGACCAGTTCGACTCGATGTCCTTCGGCGAATGGCTGACCTCCAAGCATGCCCTGCAGGACACCCGCAAGTTCATGAACATGTTCAGCCTGGTGCACTGGGGAGCACCCGTCGACGACGTGTCCCTGTTCAACGTGATGCGGTACATCAAGACCCTGGGCGGCATCGATCACATGCTCTCCGTCGAGGGCGGCGACCAGCAGGACAGGATGCTGGCATCGATGTACTCCCTGGTCAGCAGGTTCGCCGAGACCCTGGAGGCGGAGGTGATCGTCGGCTCCCCGGTGGAGCGCGTCACCACGGCCGGTGACCGCGTCACGGTCGAGGCCGGCGAGCACACGATCCAGGCCCGGTACGTCGTCGTGACGGCCTCGCCGGTGCACCGCTCGACCATCGAGTTCACCCCCGCGCTCCCGGAGCCCCACTCCGGCCTCTCCCGCAGTTGGCAGCTGGGATCGCTCAGCAAGGCCTTCGTCGCCTACGAGCGCCCCTTCTGGCGGGATCGGGGGCTGTCCGGGGAGGGAATGTCCGATGATGAGACCGTCTTCCTGACCTTCGACGTCAGTCCCAACGCCGACGGCCCCGGCATCCTCATGGTCTTCTGCGACGGACGCGGCTTCGACGCCTACGACGAGGGTGAGCGCCGCCGCCGCGTCATGGAGCACCTCGTCCACCTGTACGGGGAGGCGGCGCGCTACAGCACCGACTACACCGACTTCTCCTGGGCCAACGACACGTTCGCGCCCGGCGGACCGAACCCGGCGGTCGCGCCGAAGGCGTGGACGTCCTTCGGGCGGTTCCTGCGTGAGCCGGTCGGGCGCGTGCACTGGGCGGGTACCGAGACGGCCGACGAGACGTCCGGCACCATGAACGGCGCGATCCTGTCGGGTCGGCGGGCGGCGACCGAGGTGGCCGCCCGACTGCACGCCGACCGGTAACGACACCGGCTCGGATCGGTCCTCGGCCTGCAACGCCCCCTGTCCGTTGTCCGTCCCACCGCACCCGATCGGCCTCAGGTCAGGGAGGCGACGGGATGCCGGATCAACACGGACAGGGGGCGGATCGCAAGCACGGCGATCGCCGGACGGCTACCGAAGCGCCCGGGAAGGGGCGGGAGTCCTCACCCCATCCCTCCGCAAGGGCTGGAGGGCAGCGACGTCACCTTCCCTTCCCCGACCTGACCGCGTTTCACCACCTGAAGGCGGCTCCGCCGCCTTCAGGTGAGCGGCGGCGAAATACCGGCGGGGTACCGGAGTGCCAACGTGGCAGACGGCTCGTGACCCCGGTGCGGCTCCGAGGAGCTGCCGCCGGTCGCCGCCCCCGGCTCGGCACGAGCCGTTCAGACGTCCACCGGGGACAGCGGTGGTCCAGGACCTCGCCGCGAACACTCAAGCGGGCGGGGGTGTGGTGCCAGAGCCCGCTCGCCGCAGTCGAAGCCTTCACGGGTCGCGGAGTCCGTTGGGCTCCGCAGGGTCCGTTCGTACAGCGCGCAGTCTGGACCGTAACCCGGGCTGGAGACCACCGAGGCTCAGGCGATCACGTCGACACCGCTGACGAAGCGGTTCCGGCCAAGATGCCGGGTTCCGTCCGAAGGCCCCGCTCCGGCGGCGCAGCCGCGGTCGGCTGCGGCGAGTACGCGCATGGAGGCGGGCACCCACCAGCGTGGAACGACCTTCCGACACCCAGGCCGGGCGCCGGACCACACCATTCACGACTGTGATCACCAGTTGTTGAGCACGCGCTCGCGGCGCGGACCCCCTGGCGGTGGTGCGGCCCGAGCGAACCCGGGAGCAGAGGCGCGGGCGAGCATCTCTTCCACCCTCAGGGAAGTCTTCCACCCCTCTGCGCCATCGGGCGTTCATCGTGGACGCCGGAATCCCCCTCGTGCCCACGCCAGCAAGAGGAGTACCCCGACGGCCGGTGGAACCCGGGCAGGCCCCTCAGGGCCGTCGACCGGCCGTCGGCGCCAGGACCGCCCCCGGGATCCACCAGCCGGTGGAAGGGGGTCAGTGCCCCTTGGACACGTCCAGCGTGCGGGGGGTCAGGAAGAACACCACGGTCGCCGCGACGAGCATGATCACCCCGCCCACACCGCTGACGAGCATCAGGCCGTGTACGAAGGCCTCTTGTGCCAGGGCCGCGGCCTGTGCCCCCTGCGGTCCGAGGGCGGCGAGCACCTGCAGGGCCCCGGCAAGGGACTCCTGCGCCACGGCGACCCCCTGCGCGTCCAGCCCCGCACCGGTGAGCACCGACGTCGGCAGTTCGGCGCGGTAGAGGGCGGCCGCGACGCTGCCCAGGACCGCCACGCCAAGCACGCTACCCAACTCGTAGGAGGTCTCCTCGATGGCCGCCGCGCTGCCCGCGTGCTCGGCGGGGGACCCCGACATGATGATCGCCGAGGCGATGGCCAACGACCCCATGCCCGCACCGAACAGCACCTGGGCGATGGCCACCGGCGCGTAGGCGAGCGGCTCGGGTGCGAAGGCCAGCGCCGCGAAGCCCAGGGCGAACAGCACCAGGCCGCCCACCAGCACGGTACGGGCGCCGACCCGCTGGGCCAAGACGGGCGCCAGCGGGGAGACCACGGCCGCGGCGACGGCCATCGGCAGCAGCCGCAGACCCGCCTGGAGCGGGGTCAGGCCCTGGACGAGCTGGAGCCACTGCGCCGCCAACAGCAGGGTGGACCCCAGGGCCAGCGTGGTGAACAGCGCGGCGAGCACACCGGCGGTGAAGGTGGGCGAGGCGAACAGACGCACCCGCAGCAGCGGCTCGTCTCGGCGCAGGCACCGCAGGACGAACCAGGTGAGGGCGGTCGCCGCCACCGCCAGCGCGGCCAGGGCGGGCACGTCGGCCAGCCCCTCCTTGGCCAGGCGTTTGACGGACCAGACCAGGGCCGCCATGCCCGCGATCGACAGCACGGTGGCCAGCGCGTCCCACCGGCCGGGACGGGGGTTGCGGGCCTCGGGCAGCAGGAACAGCCCCGCCACCACGGCCAGGGCCATGCAGGGCACGTTGACCAGGAACGCCGAGTGCCAGGAGAAGTGCTCCAACAGCAGCCCGCCCACGACCGGGCCCACCACCGCGCCCAGGGCCGCGACCGCCGACCACACCCCCAGGGCGCGGGCCCGCTCCCCAGGGTCGGTGAACATACTGCGGATCATGGACAGGGTCGAGGGCATGATCATCGCCCCGCCCACACCCAGCAGGGCACGCACGGCGATCACCGCCTCCGCGGACTCGGCGACCAGGATCAACAGGGAGGCCCCGCCGAAGATCGCGAAGCCCGTGAGAAGCGTCCTCCTGCGCCCCCACCGGTCGCCGAGCGTGCTCATGGTGACCAGCAGCCCCGCCAGGACCAGGGCGTAGACGTCCACGATCCACAACTGCTGGGCGGAGGTCGGCGCCAGCGCCGCGGTCATCTCGGGCAGGGCCACGTTGAGGATGGTCATGTCCATGACCACCACCAGCAGGCTGGCCGAGAGCACGGCCAGCGCGCTCCAGCGGCGCCGCGCTGACAGACCCTCGGCGGTGGGCGCGGTGGAGGGGTTCGATGTGCTCACGTCGTGTCCTTGGAGTCGATGCCCATCAGCGCAGTGATCGCCGCGCCCAGCTCTTCCTGGTCCAGGGGGGTGTCGTTGAGCAGGGCGTACAGGATGGCGCCGTCCATGTACACCGCCGTCGCCCGGGCCGCTCGCGGTGAGGTGTGGGCGGACAGGATCTCGGCCATGCTGTGGACCCACCGCCGCGACAGCGGCCTCAGGTCGGGCTCGTGCACCCCCGCGAAGTACAGGGCGTTCTCCCCCAGCACCCGGTCGCGATCGGCCAGGTAGAGACACAACTGTTCGGCGATGCCCTCCGGCGCTCCCCCGCAGGCGGCCACGGCCGCCGCGATCTCTTCGAGGTCCTCCTCGGTCTGCGCCGCGATGGCCTCCAAGGCCGCCACCCGCAGGTCGTCCAGGGTGGCGAAGTAGTAAGTGGTGGCCCCCAGCGGAACCTGTGCGCGCTCGGCGACCCGCCGATGGGTCAGGGCGGCCGGGCCGTGCTCGACCATCTCCTGCACTGCGGCCTCGACGATCGCCCGACGGCGGCCCTCGGGATCCTTGCGCGCGCTCATCCGCGGTTCCGGTGCGGTGCGGAGGCTGTGGTCAGACGCGGCATGGTGCGCTCCCCTCTCATTCAGTACAGATGTACAAGTACAAATGTACACAATGAAGAGGATGTCTCTGTGGGGTGCACAACAAGGTCGACGGTCCCCGCACCGTGTCCCGCCCGGGCACCCGTGGGCACAGCCCTGGGGAACCATCTGTCCAGGGGACCTCTGTTCCGATCGGTTACCGGCCCCGAGCACGGGAAAACCCCAGGTCAGACGGGGTAAACCCGTGGACTGACCTGGGGTTGGCGGCGCCGTGTGGCTCCTGGTGTGCTCGGCGGTTCGACTACCCGACCGAAGCCGAGATACCGCGTGGTAGTGCGGCGGTGGCCTCGGCCGCCGCCTTCGCCACGTCCGGGAACACCGACTGGTAGGTGTCCTGGGTGAAGTGCGTGGTCGCATGCCCCAGCTCGCTGGACACGATCCTCACGTCCGTCCCGGCGGCCAACGCCAACGAAGCCGCTCCGTGGCGCAGCCCGTGCAGCGCGAAGACCTTCTCCTTGCGCGCCAGACGGGATGGGTGGCACACACCTCCATGGGACGGCGCACTCCGACCTCGCCTGCTTCCCAGCACCGAAGCGCTGGTTTCCCCACGCCAGGAAGGCGCAGAGGCCTACAGTGCGCTTCTCCTCGCACGCGACAGAATCTATGGTTTTTCTGATAGACAAAATACCTACATTTCGCTACTGTGCCACATGAAGCTCGATTCCTGGCTCCGGCCTGACCGCGGTCTCTCATCCCGCCCTCAGGCCGGAGCCCTCGACGCGTCCAGCAGGATCAACGTCCAGTGAAAGGCCGACCCGCCCATGAGAATCCTCGTACTGCCCGGTGACGGCATTGGGCCGGAGATCACCGAAGCGACCCTGGACGTCCTGTACGCCGCGAACCGGACCCACTCCCTGAACCTGGACGTGGAGACCGCCGACATCGGCTTCGCCAGCCTGGAGGCGCAGGGAACCACCCTGCCCCAGGCGGTCATCGACCGGATCCCCGAGGTCGACGGTGTGGTGTTGGGCCCTGTGCAGCACTTCGACTACCCCGACAGGGCTGCGGGAGGCCTGAACCCCTCCGCGGAACTGCGCACCCGTTTCCAGCTCTTCGCCAACATCCGGCCCTGCCGCTCCCACCCGGACCTGAGCGTCCTGCGCCACCCCATGGACCTGGTGATCGTGCGGGAGAACACCGAGGGCTTCTACTCCGACCGCAACATGTACGCGGGCGGCGGGGAGTTCATGCCCGACGAGGACACCGCCTTCAGCATCCGCAAGGTGACCGCCAGGGCCTCCGAACGGGTGGCCCGCGCCGCGTTCGAACTCGCGCGGGGACGCCGGAGGAAGGTCACGGCCGTCCACAAGGCCAACGTCGTCAAGCTCTCCGACGGGCTGTTCCTGCGCGAGGTGCGCAAGGTCGCCCAGGACTACCCCGACGTCGAACTGGAGGAGCTGATCGTCGACGCCGCCGCGGCACTGCTCATCCGGCGCCCGCACACCTTCGACGTGCTGGTCACCACCAACATGTTCGGGGACATCCTCTCCGACGAGGCCTCGGAGCTCTCGGGCAGCCTGGGACTCGGAGGGTCCCTCAACGCCGGAACCGACATCGGCGTGGCCCAGGCCCAGCACGGCTCGGCCCCCGACATCGCGGGCAAGGGCGTGGCCAACCCGACCTCGCTGATCCTGTCGGCCGCGATGCTCCTGGACTGGCGCGGTCGCAGGGACGACGACACCGCACTGACCAAGGCCGCCGCCACGATCGAAGCCGCGGTACAGAGCACGGTCTCGAACCCCTCGACCCGCACCAGGGACATCGGCGGGGAGCTGGGGACGGCCAGGTTCACCGCGAGCGTCATCGAGGCGATCGAGCACTCCACCGTTGCCGCCAACTGAGCGAGAGGCCGGATAAGCACATGCCGACCAGTACCAACCCCCACACGGGAACAGAACTCGCCACCCACGACTTCCACTCCCCCGCCCAGGTGGAGGCCGCGCTGGACGCGGCGGTCGAAGCCCAGCGCCGCTGGCGGACGGTCCCCGTCCCCCAGCGCGCCGAACTCCTCGTCTCCGTGGCACGGGTGCTGCGTGAGGGGCGGGAGCACTACGCCCGCACCATCACCCTGGAGATGGGCAAGCCCGTCACCGAGGCGCGGGCCGAGGTCGACAAGTCCGCCCGCACCCTGGAGTTCTACGCCGACAACGCCGAGCGCTTCCTGGCGTTCGAGGAGATCGCCTCCGACGCGGAGCACAGCGGGGTCAGGTTCGACCCCCTCGGCGTGGTCCTGGCGATCATGCCCTGGAACTACCCCTTCTGGCAGTTCTTCCGCTTCGCGGCGCCGGCGCTGGCCGCGGGCAACGCCGCCGTGCTCAAACACGCCAACAACGTGCCCGGCTGCGCCCTGATGCTCCAGGAGATCATGGACCGGGCCGGTACGCCCCGGGGCCTGTTCTCCTCACTTTTGGTGGACACCCCCGCGGTGGCGCCGCTCATCGCGGACGACCGGATCGCCGCGGTCACCTTCACCGGGTCGACCCAGGTCGGGGCGATCATCGCCTCCCAGGCCGGGGCCGCGCTGAAGAAGCAGGTCCTGGAGCTGGGGGGCTCGGACCCCTTCATCGTGCTGGCCGACGCCGACCTGGAGGCCGCCGCCGCCACCGCCGCCCGGTCGCGCTTCAACACGGTCGGCCAGAGCTGCGTCAACGCCAAGCGCTTCCTGGTGGTG
Organism: Nocardiopsis synnemataformans; assembly: GCF_965343085.1. Taxonomy (NCBI): domain Bacteria; kingdom Bacillati; phylum Actinomycetota; class Actinomycetes; order Streptosporangiales; family Nocardiopsidaceae; genus Nocardiopsis; species Nocardiopsis synnemataformans. The sequence goes on from NZ_CBDRFA010000085.1 coordinate 9,653, forward strand.
GAGTCGGTCGCCGACCGCTTCGTCGAACTCTTCGTCGAGGAGGTGCGCGCACTGGTGTGCGGCGACCCCCTGGAGGAGGCCACGCAGATCGGACCGATGGCCCGGGCCAACCTCCGCGACACCCTGCACGACCAGGTGCGGCGCACCGTCGAGGCGGGTGCCAAGCTTCTCGTGGGAGGCGAGGTCCCCGCCGGACCGGGATTCCACTACCCGCCCACCGTGCTGGACCACGTCAGCACGGACACCGCGGCCTTCACCGAGGAGACATTCGGCCCCGTCGCCGCGGTGACGCGCGTGGCCGACGCCGGGGAGGCCGTGCGGCTGGCCAACGCCAGCGAGTACGGGCTGGGCGCCGCGATCTGGACGCGCGACTCCGCCCTGGGGCAGGAGCTGGCGACCGGGATCGAGGCCGGGGCGGTGTTCGTCAACGGCCAGGTCGCCTCCGACCCCCGGCTGCCCTTCGGCGGTATCAAGAAGTCCGGCTACGGCCGGGAGCTCTCGGTGTACGGCATCCGTGAGTTCGTCAACGTCAAGACCCTTTGGATCGGATCGGCGCACCAGTGACCTCGCACATCTCCTCCCAGCCGGTGCACGTGCTGCGGCCGGACGAGCTTCCCGCCAAGAACCGGGGCGCGGGGGCCACGACCGTGCCCCTGGTGACCTACGCCCGGGGAGCCACGTCCTTCCTCAACGGTATGACGACCTTCGGGCCGGGCGCCGCGATCGGCCACCACACCCACAACGTGGTGGAGTCGGTCATGGTGATCCAGGGACGGGCGATCGTCGACATCGACGGCGAACGCACCGAGCTGCGCACCTTCGACACCACCCTGGTTCCGGCCAACGTTCCCCACCACTTCGAGAACGCCTCCGGCACCGAGCCCATGCGCATCCTGTGGACCTACGCATCGGTGGACGCGACCCGCACCCTCCTGGACTCCGGCGAACACGGTCGTATCGACGGCGAGTCCACGGGCGCCCAGGACGGCGTGCGCGCCGCCGACGCGGTGGTCGAGGTCGCCGAACTGCACGTGCTGCCCGGACACGAGCGGGCCTTCGAGGAGGCGGTCGCCGAGGCCGCGACGTTGTTCCAGCGGGCAGCCGGGGCGCGGAGCATGGCACTGGAGAGGTCGCACGAGGACCCCTCGCACTACCGTCTGGTCGTGCGGTGGGAGTCCGTCGCCGACCACACGGAGGGCTTTCGCCGCTCGCGGGCCTTCGCCCGCTGGCGGGAGCTCGTCGGTGAGCACTTGGCCGCCGACCCCAGCGCCCAGCACTTCCGCAACGTGCTGACGGCTTTCTGACCGGCCCGCAACCCACCGCGAAGAAGGGCCCGGCCCCGGGATCAGCGACCCGGGGCCGGGCCCCTGATCGTTGACGGACCCCTCGGTGAAGGGACCGCTCCCCCGCACGTGGTCCGCGTCAGGGCTCGGTCGTCTTCTCCTCGCTGACGGTCTCCAGGTGTTGGCGCAGGTACTCCGAGGCCTCCGGGAGGCGGTCCTCCAACAGGAGGTCGGCCAGGCGGACGTGCTCGCGGCAGCGGACCACCGCGCGTTCGGGGACCAGGGCGCGCCGGTACTCGATCAGCCTGCGCAGGCGGTTGATGCGGGCCAGGCTCTCGACGAAGAAGTCGTTGCGGCTGCCCAGGGTGATCGTCTCGTGGATACGGGAGTTGAGGTCGAACAGCTCCGCGCCGGAGACCTCGTGGACGCGCCCGCCGACCAGCTCCTGCTGCTCCCTGCGCCGCTGGAGCAGGGCGGTGCGGTCGACGGAGTAACCGGGTTCGAGGATGGCCGCCGGTTCCACCAGCAGACGGAAGCGGTAGCTGGCCCGGTAGGACTCCAACGAGGTCAGCACGGGCGAGAACTCCCACCCGTATCCGGGGAGCGCCTCGATCCAGCCCTCGGTGGAGATGCGCCGCAGTACCGGGGCGAGCTGCCCGCGGGTGACGTCATAACGCCTCAGCAGCGCGTTCTCGGTCACCTGGCGGGGCAGCTCGGACTGGAGGAGGTCCTCGGCGATGCGCGTGTACAGCTTCTCGCTCTGCGCGTCGTAGGCGGGCGGGGCGGGAGGGGCCGGGGCGCTGGCCGCACCGGAGACCACGTACCCGCCCCGGTCGGTCCGGGAGACCATCCCCTCCCGTTCCAACTCCTGGAGGGCACGCCGCACCGGTGAACGGGAGACCCGGAGCCTCTCGGCCAGGGTCCTCTCCACCAGGCGGGTGCCCTCCTTGAGCCCCTCGTCGCTGATGTGGGACAGCAACTGCTGTCGGATGAGGCCGATGAGAGGCGTGGAACCCCGGTTCGCGCTGTCCGCCATCGGCCTCTCTCCTTCGCTGTCAGTCCTCGCGCTCCCCCGCGGGCACGGCGGGGGCGTGCCGGTCGTCGGCACCGGATGCGGGGCGACCGCGCCGCAGGGTGAGGACCGCCACCACCGCGATGCCCGCCAGCAGCAGGGAGTACAGCCCGATGGTGAACGGGCTGTCGACGAAGAACAGCGGATCGCCCTGGCCCGCGCTGACGGACCTGCGGAACTCGGTCTCGGCCAGGGGCCCGAGGATGACGCCGATGAGGACCGGTGCCAGCGGCAGGTCGAAACGGCGCATCATGAACCCGAGCAGCCCCAGCAGGACCAGAAGCACCAGGTCGGCCACGGAGGAGCTGATCGAGTATACCCCCAGCACGGCCAGGACCCCGATGCCCGCGTACAGGAAGGGGGCGGGCACCTTGAGCAGGTTGGCCCACAGGGGCGCGAAGGGCAGGTTGAGCGCCAGCAGGACGAACAGGCCCAGGAACAGGCTGGCGAGCAGGGCCCAGACGATGTCGCCGCTGCGCTCGAAGAGCAGTGGGCCGGGCTGCATCCCGTACTGCCGGAACGCGGCGAGCATGATGGCGGCGGTCGCCGACGTGGGCAGGCCGATGGCCAGGAGTGCCCCCATCGCGCTGGCGGCGGTGGCGTTTCCGGAGGCCTCGGGGCCCGCCACTCCCTGGATGGACCCCTTGCCTCCGAAGTCCGTGTCCCCCCTGCGCCTGGCCAGGCGCTTCTCCACCGAGTAGGCCAGGAACGAGGGCACCTCAGCGCCGCCCGCGGGGATGGTGCCGAAGGGGACGCCGATGACGGTACCGCGCAGCCAGGCGGGAAGGGCCTGGCGGATCTCGGTGCGGGTCAGCCACGGGCGCCCCGAACCGATGGCCCGCTCGCGGCCCTGGCGGCGGTGGATCCTGGAGGCCAGGAAGAACACCTCGCCCAGAGCGAGGAGGCCGACGGTGACCACGACGATGGAGATCCCGTCGAAGAGGTGGGGAATGCCCAGGGTCAGGCGCGAGGTCCCCGAGACGCCGTCGATGCCCACCAGGGCGATGAGCAGGCCGATCGAGAGGGAGGCCACGCCCTTGACGAAGGACTCGGCCACGACCCAGGAGATGGCGACGAAGGCGAACAGGGCCAGTGCGAAGTACTCGGCGGGGCCGAACATCGCCGCCATGCGGATGATGTACGGGGCCAGGATGACGACGAGGGTGGTGGCGATCAGTCCGCCGGTGAACGCGCCCAGCGCCGACGTGGCCAGGGCCTTGGCCCCCCGGCCGTCCAGGGCCATGCGGTGGCCCTCGATGGACCCGGCGATCGCGGTGGCGTTGCCCGGGGTGTTGAGCAGGATCCCCGCGATGGAGTCACCGAACAGGCCGCCGTAGTAGACACCGGCGAACATGATCAGGGCTCCGGTGGGCTCCAGGGCGAAGGTGACCGGCAGCAGCAGGGCTACGGCCATGGCCGAACCCAGACCAGGGAGAACGCCCACGGCGGTGCCCAGGACGGCGCCGAGGAGAAGCCAGAGCAGGTTCATCGGCGTCAGGGCGGCGGCGAAGCCGCCGAGGAGGTCGTTCAGCTGATCCATGAGAAGAGACCTCCGATGACGCCCGCGGGCAGGTTCAGACCGAGGCCGGTGGAGAAGGCGATCTGGACCGCGCAGGAGAAGACCAGGGCCACGGCGGCGTTCAGGGCGTGGTTCCTGGTGCCCAGGGCGAAGCTGACCACCCAGAACAGGGCGGCCGCGCTCAGGATCCAGCCCACCGGGCGCAGCACGGCGAGGAAGACGACGAAGGAGAGGACGACCAGGAGGAGGGTGCGCCAGTCCACCCGGGTGTCCGCGGCCTGTTCCGGCTCAGGAGGCGCCGCGGGGGCGGGCGCGGAGGAGGCTGACCGGCGCCGTTCCCGCGTCACGACGCGCACGGTGACGCCGACGCCGCTGAGGCACAGCAGCATCGCGACGATCGCGGGGAAGGCCTGGGGCCCCGGGCTGGAGTCACCGATGACGTCCATGGTCACGGTGTTGTAGGCGCAGAAGGCCGAGAGCGAGAACAGGACTGCTGCGACGACCAGTTCGCCGTAGTCGCGTCTGCCGGTCCGCGGGGCCTGCTCCACAGGCGTTTCGTTCGACAAGGCGGTCACTGTGCCCCTCCAGAGAGAAGTTCGCGGGTGGTGGCGACCTCGTCGTCGATGAATTCCGTATAGTCCTGACCGGTCAGCACGGTCTGCTGCCACTGGTTGCGCTCGACCGCGCTCCGCCACTCGCCGGTCTGGAGCAACTCGGCGATGATCTGTTCCAGTTCGGCTGCCTGGTCCTCGCTGATGCCGGGGGGCGCAACGAAACCGCGCCAGTTGGACGTCACCGTGTCGATGCCCTGTTCACGGAAGGTCGGCAGGTCGATGCCGTCGACGCGCTCGGGCGCCGTGGTACCGATGCCGTTCATGTTCCCGGCCCGGATCTGGTCGCTGAGCTCGGCGTAGCCGGAGACACCGGCAGCGGCGGTGCCGGACAACAGGGCGCCCAGCACCTCTCCGCCACCTGAGTAGGCGATGTAGTTGACCTCGTCCGTGGGGATGCCGACCGCGTCGGCCAACGCCAGGATCGCGAGGTGGTCGGTGTTGCCCAGCGCGCCTCCGGCGATGGGGTGCCCCTGGGGGTCGTCCTTCCACGCCTGGAGGAACTCCGCCGCTTCCGCGGGGTCGTAAGGGGACGACGCGGGGGTCACGATCACCGGGTAGTCCGTCGTCACCGTGCTGACGGGGGTGACGTCTTCCAGGGTGACCGAGCTGTCGGTGACCTCGACACCGCCGACCATGGCCGAACCGACGACCAGGAGCACGTCGTCGCGGTCGTCCATCTCGACCAGTGTCTGCAAGCCCACCGTCCCCGACGCTCCGGGGATGTTGAGGACCTGGACGTTGCCGGAGATGCCGTTGGCCCGCAGGGCCTGCTGCGTCTCGCGGGCCAGGAGGTCGTATCCGCCGCCCGCCGCGCCGGGAACGAGGATGGTCAGACTGCTTCTGGGCCCTCCCTCGTCCTGGGTGGTCGCCGCGTCGGCGAACGCGACGGGGACTGTGACGGCGAGCGCGGCGGCGAGGACCGCGCTCCGCATACTGAGCTTCATCGTGGGTGGAGCCTCCCGGTCAAACGGACAGGTCAGGCGGGGGATGGCGCCGGGACCCTCAAGTATTTTTGGTACTATGTCACTACGAAATGCCAAAAGCAAGCCTTTGGTGTGATCTCTGAAACAACCCCGCATCACGCGTGACACAGAGGGCAACCGACCGGACACCCCCTCACTACAGGCAGGCGCTTCCCCGACAGCCCCTCGAAAGGCCCGCCGGTCGCCTCACCAGGGGCAGGGGCCACAGGGGCTCGCCGGGAACGCGGCCTTCCCCGCGGCGAGCGCGACTCTCCCCGGAGGCGCATCCGCCGGGCATGGACGCCCCTTCACCCCCGCCTTCGCCGCTTCACCTGCCACCGCGCGAATGGTGGCGTCGGCGCGGGCCCACACGCGCACTCGGGCCGAGCGGCCGGGGGTTGACGAGGCCGCACACGGCCTCCATGATTGGTTTACCGGTTTACCGGATGCGTGGTCAACCTCTTTCCGCTGCGGCTCCCCGAAACCCGCGTGCGCCGCAGCGCTGAAATCTGCTCCGCCCCTCAGCAGAAGGGATCGTGACGTCTCCCATGCCAGCGCTCCTGGGATGCATCGCCGACGACTACACCGGCGCGACGGACGTGGCCAGCGCGTTACGCCGTTCAGGACTGCCAGTAGCCCTGTACTTCGGCGTACCCGAGCCGGGAACGCCGGCTCCGGCCGACGGCGCGGTGATCATCGCTCTGAAATCGCGGACGGCCGCCGTCTCCGAAGCCGTCGAGCAGTCCCTCGGCGCCCACGCGTGGTTGCGTGAGGCCGGCGTCGGCCAGGTCTACCTCAAGTACTGCTCGACCTTCGACTCCACACCGCTGGGCAACATCGGGCCGGTGGCCGACGCACTGCTGGAGGTGACCGGAGCCGCCGTCACGGTGGTCTGCCCCGCTTCCCCCGGCAACGGGCGGACCGTGTCCCGGGGCCGCCTGTTCGTCAACGGCGTGCCGCTGGACGAGTCACCGATGCGCGACCACCCCCTCACCCCGATGCGCGACTCCGACCTGGCACGGCTGCTGCGCCCCCAGACCCGCCACGAGGTCGGGCTCGTCGACCATGCGACCGTGCGTCGGGGGGCCGGAGCCGTTCGCCAGGCGCTCGACGACCTCACGAGCTCCGGAGTGCGCCATGCGGTGGTCGACGCCGTCGACGACACCGATCTGGAGGTCATCGCCCAAGGCAGTGCCCACCTTCCGCTGTTGACCGGAGCCGCGGGGCTCACCTGGGGCGTCGGGAGGCTGCTGGCCGGGGAGCACGGGACGTCCGCGGTCTCCAGAAAGCCGGAGGCCGTCGGCGGCACGGCCGTGCTGGCGGGCAGCTGCTCGGCGATGACACTGCGCCAGATCGAGCACGCCCGCGCACACATGCCCGCGTACCGCCTCGATCCGCGCGGTCTGGCCCGGGACAGCGCCGTGGCGGAGGTCCTGGAGTGGATCGACGCGCACGCGGACTCCGAACCGGTACTGGTCTACTCGTCGGCACCGCCCGAGGAACTACGGGCGGTACAGGACGAGGTCGGTGTCGGGAGGGGCGCTTCCCTGGTGGAGTCCGCCATGGGGCGGATCGCCCGCCATCTGGTCGAGCGCGGTGTGCGGCGCCTGGTGGTGGCTGGCGGGGAGACCTCGGGAGCGACCGTGAGCGCGCTGTCGGTGCGCGGCGTCGACGTCGGCGACGAGGTGGACCCGGGGGTGTGCTGGGTCTTCCCCCACGAGTACCCCGACCTCGCCCTGCTGTTGAAGTCGGGCAACTTCGGTGGCCCCGACCTGTTCACCCGTTCCCTGGAGGAGGCATGAGTATGGAGACAGAGGAAAGAGAGCTGCGCATCGCCCTGGTCCGCATGGGGCGCTCGCTGTTCACACGCGGCCTGACCGCGGGGAGCACGGGCAACCTGAGCGTGCGCATCGGCGATTCGGTCCTGAGCACGCCGACCGGGTCGCGCCTGGGAGACCTGGAACCCGACGCCCTGGCGGAGGTGTCCCTGTGGGGGGAGCACATCTCCGGTCCGCGCGCCACCAAGGAGGCTTTCCTGCACGCGGCGATGTACAGGGCACGCCCCTCGGCCCGCGCTGTGGTTCACCTGCACAGCACGCACGCCGCAGCGGTGTCGTGCCTGGACGGGATCGACGAGAAGGCGGCGCTCCCGCCCCTGACCGCCTACTACGCGATGCGGGTCGGACGCATGCCGCTGCTGGCCTATCACGCTCCCGGCGACCCGGCCCTGGGGCCGCTGGCCGAGGCCACCGCGCAGGGACACCATGCGCTGCTGCTGGCCAACCACGGCCCGATCGTGGCGGGCGCCTCCCTGGACGCCGCCGCGGACGCGGCGGAGGAGATCGAGGAAACGGCGAAGCTGTACCTGCTGCTGCACGGGCACCGTACCCGTCCCCTCACGGCTGAGCAGGCAGCGCACCTCTCCAAGTGAGGACGGGCCCCGTCGGGTCAGGCTGAGGCGGGCGGGTCCGCCGCGAGCGGCTCCCCCGCTCCGGTGAGCCCGCCCTTGTTCTCAGCGGTGAGCTTGTGGGCGGTCTCGGGGTCCACGGTGCCCAGCAGCCGGCGCGCGGCGTTGCCCATGTGCGCGGCCATGGCGGTGCGGGCGGCCGCGGCGTCCTGGTTCTCGATGGCCTCGAAGATGGGTACGTGGTCGGCGTATGCGGTCTTCATGTGCGCCAGTTTGGCGACGTTGCGTCCGGTCCAACTGTGCATGACCGTGCGCAGCCCGCGCAGCATGTCACGCAGAACCGTGTTGCCGCCCGCGTCGGCGATGGCGAGGTGGAAGGCCACGTCGGCGTCGGCGAAGCCCCGCTCGCCGCTGTCACGCATGGCGTGCAGGCGCTCGCGCAGCAGGATCACGTCGGTCTCCGAGCGGTTCTGCGCGGCCAACCCGGCCACCAGCTCCTCCAGGTGGGCGCGGGCCTCCATGAGTTCCATGACCCGCTTCTCACCCAGGACCAGGCCCCACTCGAAGACGCGGTACAACGAGTCGATGTCGGATCCGCGGAAATAGGTGCCGCTTCCCGGGCGTACCTCGACCACACCCATCATGCCCAGGGACTTGATCGCCTCGCGCACGGCGGGACGGTTGACTCCCATGAGCTCGGTGAGCTGGCGCTCGGAGGGAATGCGCTCACCGACCTGGACCTGACCCGACATCAGGTAGTCCAGAAGCTGTCGCGCGACCTCGGCGGCCAGGGGCTCGCGCGGGGTGACGTCGATCTTGGAAAGGCCATTCACCACGGGGCTGCGCTCCATCGCCGTTGTCAGAATCCCTGTTGGTCCAGGGCCTCAGTATAGGGACGTCGACCGGTGACCGGTCTGCCAGTCGCATGACGTGCGCGGACCCCGTACCCGCCACGCACGGTGGCGCCGGTGCGGTCCGAGCGGACCGCACCGGCGCCACCGCTTCCGGGGTCAGGCCTTGAGCCGGGCGGCGATGGCCTCGCCGAACTCCCCGGTGGAGGCCGTCCCGCCCATGTCGGGTGTGACGACGCCGTCGGCGATGGTGGCCGCGATGGCCGCGTCGACGGCCTTGGCCGCCTGCGCCAGGGCCCCATCACCGTGGCGTCCGGCCAGCCACTCCAACAGCATGGCCGCCGAGAGGATCATCGCCGTGGGATTGGCCCTTCCCTGTCCGGCGATGTCGGGGGCGGAGCCGTGGGAGGCCTGGGCCATGGCGCGGTCGGCGGAGGCGTTGAGCGAGGGAGCCACACCCAACGACCCGCACAGTTCCCCGGCCAGGTCGGAGAGGATGTCGCCGAACATGTTCTCGGTGACGATCACGTCGAAGTCCTTGGCCCGGCGCACCAGGTGCACGGTCATCGCGTCGATGTGGAAGTCGTCGACGCGGACTCCGGGGTGGTCGGCGGCCACCTCGCGGCACACGTCGCGGAACATGCCGGTGGTCAGTTGGAGCACGTTGGCCTTGTGGACGATCGTGACGTGCTTGCCGCGGGCCTCGGCCAGTTCGAAGGCGACGCGGGCGTTGCGCTCGATCGCCTCGCGGGTGAACACGCCCGAGGCGATGGCCACGTCCGGGGTGGGCATGTACTCGCCGGTTCCGCGGAAGGTGTTGCGGTCGGCGTAGAAGCCCTGGGTGTTCTCGCGGACGATGACCAGGTCGGCCCCCTCCGCGATGGCACCCGATCCGGGGAAGCTCTTGGAGGGGCGGATGTTGGCGAAGAGCTGGAAGTGCTTGCGCACGGTGCCGCTCGGGTTGAGCCGGGACCGCCACGGCTCGGGGTAGGCGGCGCTGTCGTGCGGGCCCATGAGCCAGCCGTCGGTGGAGGCCAGACCCTCCAGGGTGGTGTCCGGAATCGGGGATCCGTGCTCGTCGATGGCCGAGCGCCCCATGGGCAGGGGACGCCAGTCGGTGGGAGCGGCGCCGACCGAGGCGAGGGCCGCGTCGACGACGCCGACTGTGGCCGGAACGATCTCCGGGCCGATGCCGTCGCCTTCCAGCAGTCCCAGGACGTAGCTGCGGTTGGTGGACATGTGCGTGGTGCTCCTAGCTGTGTGGACGGGTGGGGGCTGGGGGGCGGTCACGGGGTGGCGTCGACCCGGGGGTCGGCGCCTCGGCGGTTCCTGGCTCTGGTGATCAGTCCGCCGAGGAACGGGGCAGCGATGATGAGGGCGGCCAGGGTGAGGACGGCCAGCGACACGGGTCGTTCCAGGAGGATGAACAGGCTGCCCTGGGACATCTGTAGGGACTGGCGCAGGGACTGCTCCACCATCGGTCCCAGCACCATCGCCAGGACCAGGGGCGCGGCGGGGTAGCCGAACTGGCGCAGGAAGTAGCCGATGGCTCCGGCGATGATGACGACGAGGACGTCGAAGAGGTTGTTGCGCAGGCTGTAGGCCCCGGCCAGCGCGACGCCGATGACGATGGGCACCAGGGTGGTGGGGCGCAGCTGGAGCGCCTTGACGAACAGCGGGACCATCGGCAGGTTGATGATCAGCAACAGGATGTTGCCGATGTACATGCTGGCGACCAGGCCCCAGAAGACGTCGGGGTTCTCGTTGATCATGAGCGGCCCGGGCTGGATGCCGTACATCATGAGCCCGCCCAGCAGCACCGCGGTGGTGGCCGAGCCGGGGATGCCCAGGGTGAGCATCGGGATCATGGCGCCGGTGGCGGCGGCGTTGTTGGCCGACTCCGGTGCCGCGACGCCCTCGACGATGCCGGTGCCCAGTTGCTTGCGGCGCTTGGCCACCCGGCCTTCCAGGGCGTAGGCCAGCAGTGAGGACAGGGTTCCGCCCGAGCCGGGGAGCATGCCGCCGAAGAAGCCGACGGTGCCGCCGCGCACGATGGGGCCGCGGGCGTGCCTCCAGTCCTCGCGGTCGGGCAGCAGCCCCTTGAGCTTGTACCTGACGGGTTCGACGCGGGTGCGGTTGGCCAGGATGTTGGCGATCTCAGCGAGGCCGAACAGGCCGATGACGATGGGCAGGAAGTCGATGCCGTTGAGCAGGTTGATGTTGCCGAAGGTGAAGCGGGAGTCGCCGAGGATGGGGTCCAGGCCGATGGTGCCGATCAGCAGGCCCAGGACGCCCATGACCGCGGCCTTGAGCTTGGAGCCGCCGCCGAGCGCGGTGAGGGTGGTCAGGCCCAGCAGGGTCAGCGCGAAGAACTCGGGCGGACCGAACCGGACCGCCCAGTCGGCCAGTGGCGGGGCCGCGACCATCAGCATCACGGCGGCCATGGTCCCCGCGACGAAGGAGCCGATGGCGGCGATGCCCAGGGCCTTGCCCGCCTGGCCCTTCAGCGCCATCTTGTAACCGTCGAAGGTGGTGGCGACGCTGGAGCTGTCGCCGGGGATGTTGACCATCACCGAGGTGAGGGTGCCGCCGTACATGCCGCCGTAATAGGTGGCGGCGAGCATGATGATGGCCGTGGTGGGTTCGAGGGTCGCTCCGACGGGCAGCAGCAGGGCGACCGCGCCGGAGGGGTTGATGCCGGGCAGGGCGCCCACGACCATGCCCAGCATGACGCCGAGCAGGGCGAACATCAGGTTGACGGGTGAGAGCGCGGTCAGGAAGCCGCTGCCGAGGTTGGTGAGGAGGTCCATGGGCTAGATGCCGATCAGGCTGGGAGGGAACGGGACGTCGAAGGCCAGGTAGAAGATCGCGTAGACGAACGCGGCGGTACCCAGGCTGACGGCCAGTCCGGTGAGGGGCCTCATCCTGATCAGCACGAAGCACAGGAAGAGCAGCAGCAGCGTGAGGCTGGCCAGGAACCCGATCACCGATACCAGGAGGAAGAAGGCGACGAGGCCTGCCAGGCCTCCGAGGGGGCGCCAGAGGCGTCCGGTGTCGGTGTCCTCGACGAGGGACGCCGGGGCGCCCGCGGTCGCGGTGTCGCCCGTGTCGGGGTCGGCGCTCCCGGTGTGCGGTCCGGGAGCGGGCACCGGGGCCGGTCCGGGTTCGGTCGTCCGCGCGCTGGGCACGGAGACCGGTTCGGGATCGGTCGGGCCCGCTTCCTGGTCGGTGGACGCGCCCCGTCGGGAACGCACCGCGTTGACGACCACCGCGACGCTCAGCAGCGTTCCGGCCAGGGACAGCCACAGCGGGAAGGCCCCCGAACCGGGACGCCCGTCGTCGCTGTAGGGCAGTTGCAGCGAGGCCAGGAGCCAGCAGAGGAACACCAGGCCGACGATGACGTCGACCGTGGTCCTCCATCGGGCGGCGGACATGTCAGCCCTCCTCTCGGAGGCCGAGCGCGTCCATGATGTCGACGTACTTGTTCCATTCGGCCTCGACGTAGGTCTCCGCCTCCTCACCCACGTGCAGCTCTTCGAGGAGGAGGTTGGCGTCGAGGTAGTCCTTCCACTCCTGGGTCTGGGCGGCCTCGGAGATGGCCTCACTCCAGAAGTCACGTTGGCCCCCGGTCAAACCGGGCGGGGCGACGATCCCCCGGGCCTGGGTGAACTCCAGTTCCACGCCCTCCTCCAGGGCGGTGGGGACGTCGAGTCCCTCCAGGCGTTCGGGAGTGGTCACGGCCAGGCCGCGCATCCGCCCGCTCTCCAGGAGCCCCTGGACCTCGGCCGGGTTGGCCGCGATCACGTCCACGTTGCCGCCGAGCAGGGCTGAGTTGGCCTCGCCGCCGCCGTCGAAGCTGACGTAGTTCAGTTCGGCTCCGGTCTCCTCCTCCAGCAGGTGGCGCACGATGGAGTCGGCTCCGCCCAACTGCGTGCCGCCGAAGTCGATCTGGCCGGGATCCTCCTCCGCCGCGGCGATCAGGTCGTCGAGGGACTCGTAGGGGGAGTCGGCGCCGACGGTGATCATGAGGCCGTCGGTGGCCAGGACGGCCAGGTTGGTGAAGTTCTCGTAGGTGTAGTCGGCCTTGCCCTGTACCGCCGTGGTCAGGTAGGAGGAGGACAGGGTGGCGATCACGTGACCGTTGCCCTCCTGGCCGAGCAGGTAGGTGTAGGCCACCGCACCGCTGCCGCCGGGCCGGTTCTCCGGCGACACCGGCTGCTCGACGATGCTCTGTGAGGACAGGATGTCGGCGATCTGGCGGCCCATCAGGTCCGAGGAGCCGCCCGCGTCGGCGTGGATGATCATCTGGACGTTGTCGTCGGGCTCCCACGGCCCCTCCTGGACCGTGGGCCCTGACAGCGACGAACATGCGGACAGGGCGAGGACGGAGACGGCGGCGAGCCCGGGGGCCGCCGGCCACCTGGACGTCATCCTTCTCGTAGCGCGGTTCGTGTGCATCGGCGCCTTCCTTTTCCAGGGCGTGCCGTCGGGTCCCCGGCGGACCGCGTGAGTGTCGCGGCGGGTCACACCGTGCCCGACGTGGGGTGAAGCGCGTCCTGATGACGAGCATGTTGACATCTGGTAACCGGTCAACCTGTTGACCAAAGTAGAGAGCCACATCACACCCGTCAAGACGCGGACCTGCAAAAAAACTCGACTCCCCTCCTCCTCGACCCACCACTCCAGGTCGACGGACAGACGTCGCCCCTGGTGAGGACGCCCGGTTTTCCATATTGGTAACCGGTAGACCAGTTGACCAAAAATAGCTATCGTGAACGGACATCCGCTGCTTCGGCCCCACCCGCACGCCCCTCGAACCGGTGGGTCCCCGGTGTACGCCCGTGAACATGGAGGTCCCGTGTCTTCTGCCCATGCCCCGCTCGTGGCGATGATCCACGCCAACAGCACCGCGTCCCGCTTGGCCCAGCAGGCGTTCGAGGAGGCGTTCCCCGAGGCGAGGATCTGGCACCTGTTGGACGACCGGCTGTTGGAGGACGCCAGGGCCACGGGCGGCGTCCGGGGAGAGCTACAGCGGCGGATGCTGCGCCTGATCGATCACGCCTTCACTGGCGAGGCCGACGCGGTACTGCTGACCTGCTCCGCCTACGGCCCCGTGGTGGAGGTGGCCAGAAAACTGTGGGACCGTCCCGTCGACCGACCCGACGAGGCGGTGTTCCGCCACGTGGTGGCGGACGGTTTCCGCAGGATCGCGGTACTGGCGTCAGTGGCCCCGGCCGTCGGTCCGGCGACGGAGCAGATCCACGAGCTGACCGCGCGGGCGGGGTCCGGCGTCGAGGCACAGGTCGTGCTGTGCGAGGATGCCGCCCGTGTCGGAGACGTGCCCGAGAAGGTCGTCTCCGCCTTCCTTCCCCATCTGGAGAACGGCGGTTTCGACGCGGTGGTCCTGGCCCAGTACTCCCTCTCCCCCATCGCCGAACCGCTCGGCCGTGCCCTCGGGCTGCCCGTCTTCAGCGGACCGCGGGCGGCGGCCCGGCGCATGCGCGAACAGCTGACCGGCGAACCGGCCTCGGGTGCGGCGTCATGAGCCCTTCCTTTCGCGTTGCCTACACCGTGGCCTCGCCCGAGTGCCGGGTGCCGGTGCCACTGGGGTACGCTGCCCCGTTCGATCGGGCGCTGGCCGAACTCGCCGCCCTGGGCTACGACGGCGTGGAAATCCAGGTCCAGCGCCCCGAGCGCGTCGACGCGGACCTGCTGGGCGCGGCAGTGCGTCGGCACGGGTTCGCCGTCGCGGCCGTCGGCACCGGTCCCGTGAGCCACGACGGCGCGACGCTCACCTCCGCCGAACCGGCGGCGCGGGACCGCGCCCGGGCCCGGCTCGTCGCCGCCGCGCGGCTGGCCGGGCGCCTGGGTGCGCCCGTGACCTTGGGGCGCTCGCGAGGGCGCGTGGACGAGAACCGCTCCGAACAGCAGTACACGTGGGCCGTACAAGGCATCGAGGCGATCGCCGACGCGGCCGGGGCCGCGGGCAGTCGCCTCCTGCTGGAGCCGCAGGAGCCCGGAACGACCAATCTCCTCACCCACCGGGCCGAGGCTCAGGCCCTCGTGGAGCAGATCGGCGACGAAGCCCTCGGGCTGGTACTGGACACCCACCACATGGGGGAGGTCGGTGACGACCCGGTGGAGTCCGTGCGCGCGGCAGGACGGCTGCTCGGGGAAATCCAATGCGCGGGACCGGAGCGAGGCCCCTTGGACCAAGCCTCTGAGGATTCAACGCGGCTGTTCGACTCGTTGGCGGAGACCGGCTTCTCGGGATGGATCGTCATGGAGCACCGACAGCTGCCCGACAGCAGAAGAGCGGCACAGCGGAGTCTGGACTGCGTCAGGAGGGCCACCTCAGCGTGTAGTGACTCCGAAACGGATGCCGCCGCGGACTGAGGCAGGACTGTTTCGAAGTCGGAGACGAGCACTATCAGCACTGACCACAGCCCTGGGGAACGGGGCACGGCTGTCTGGCACGTCCGGACATCAAACCCTTCCAGCGTCGGGGCAGGCGCCGGTACAAGGTCGAGCGTTCCATCAAGCCGAAGGCATAGGTGCCCCTCCGGTGTGTGACGGAAGGTGGCTCCTGGTCCGTGAGGACCTCGCGAGGTGCCATCGGACGCTGCCAATGGCCAGTGTGTGCTCCGATTATGCTCCGCGGTTCCGGACCGGGGCGACCCCAGGCGGCATCTCTTGACACGAAACGATGGCGGTGATCGGATGGATAGGGACGAAACGGCACCCTGTGGCACGTAGAGACACGAAAGCGCCGGACTTCTCATCCGATGGTCGCAGGTTCGAATCCTGCCGGGTGCGCCACAAAACCCCAGGTCAGACGGGGCACGCGAGTCGAACAGGCGAGGCGCGAGGCCCGGATCGGGGCCTGACATCCTCCATGTGTGCTCCCCAGTGCAGGGTCCAGTACAGGTGGGCGCCCACCTCGCGGAGCACTTTGCCTGCGCGTGACCCCCTGGGCGGCCCCGCGCGTCCGCCAGCGTCCCAGGTCCGCGCTGGACGCCGTGGCAGCCCAGGGCCCCTGACGTTCACCCCGGGCGCGGACGTGGTCGGCACCGGCACCCATTCACGGGCCCCACAACCACACGCCCCGACACAAGCCCCCGACAAAGCGATCCCAGTCACGCCTGCTGTCGCGCTCCGTCCCTGCCACGACTACCCTCGGCGTCATCCTCCCAACAACTCAACAACAGCGAGGAACCCTCGGTCGTGGAAGACCTCACAGCGGACGACCCACAGCGCATCGGCAGCTACCGGCTTCTGGCCCGCCTCGGGGAAGGAGGTATGGGACGCGTCTACCTCGCACGGACGCCCACACGCCGCATCGTGGTGAAGGTGATCCGCCAGCACTTCACCCATGACCCGACCTTCCGCAAGCGTTTCGCCCGTGAAATCGGCCTCGCCAGCCAGGTCGCCGGCCCCTACACCGCAGCGGTGATCGACGCCGACCCCTACGCCAACGAGCCCTGGCTCGCCATCGAATACGTGCCCGGACCGTCCCTGCACGAGGCCGTCGCCCACACAGGCCCCCTCCCCAACGACACCCTGCTCGTCCTGACCGCAGGGCTGGCCGAGGCCCTCGCGGCGATCCACCGAGCCGACATCGTGCACCGCGACCTCAAACCCGCCAACGTGCTGCTCGCCGCCGACGCACCCAGGGTGATCGACTTCGGCATCGCCAAGGCCGTCCAGGAGAACACCGTCACCCCGCTGACCCCGACCCAGGGCACCATCGGCACCCCCACCTACATGTCCCCCGAGCAGGTCCTCGGCCAAGAGATCACACCCGCCAGCGACGTCTTCTCCCTGGGCAGCCTCATCTACTACGCCGCGACCGGAAAATCTCCCTTCGGCCCGAACGACTCCGCGATCTACTTCCGCATCCTCAACATCAGCCCAGAACCCGCCCTACTGGACCCGTTCTTGGACAACCTTGTCCGTTCCTGCCTGGAAAAGGCCCCGCAGGATCGGCCCTCGCCACAACAGATCCTGGACACGGTCGGAGAGATCGACTTGACCGCCGATACCTGGATACCACCGCAGGTCCGGGAACTGTCACCGGAGAGCCACACCCAGATCATCGACCACGTTGCGACAACCAGACAATTGACAAAAACCTCATCGGGCAATGGGTCCGTCGCGTCAGACAACTCATCCGAACATGTCAACTCCCCCACCCCCAAGCAGGACAACGCCCCCGCGACCGCGCACACGGACACACCCGTCACGCTCCCAGACACGGCCAATAACGGCGGGGAAGAGGACCACGAACAACTGGTGGCCGAAGCCAAGGGCTATGGGGCCACTCTGGGAACCAACCCCCAAAACACCCTCATTCCCCGCACCGACCCTGCCGCTCGGACCCGTAAGTCCGTCACCTGGAACAAGGCCATCGCACGTCTACGAGCCCTGGGACCCGACCACCCCCGCGTCCTTACCATCCGCCACAACCTCGCTTCCCAACGAGGCGAAGCCGGAGACCCCACCGCAGCCGTCACCGCCTACGAACAGCTCCTCCCCGACGAGATCCGCGTCCTGGGCCCCGACCACCCCCTCGTCCTCACCACCCGCCACAACCTCGCTTCCCAACGAGGCAAAGCCGGAGACCCCACCACAGCCGCCCAAACCTACGAACAGCTCCTCCCCGACCGCACACGCGTCCTGGGCCCCGACCACCCCGACACCCTCACCACCCGCCACAACCTCGCCCATTGGCGAGGCGAAGCCGGAGACCCCACCGCAGCCGTCACCGCCTACGAACAGCTCCTCCCCGACGAGATCCGCGTCCTGGGCCCCGACCACCCCCGCGTCCTCACCACCCGCGCCCGCATCGCCAAGTGGACCTATAGGTCCGGTGACGCGGTCAAAGCCATAGAGCTTCTCAAGGGCCTGCTTCGCGACCAGGAACGGGTGCTCGGCACAGACCACCCTGATATCCAAGTCAGTAAGCGGCTCCTGCTGGACTGGGAAGCATCCACGGAAAGAGTGATGCAACCAGGGGACCTTTGATCCGATGGACTACCGGACCCGGGCATGAGGAAACCCCAGGCCAGTCGGGGTGAACCCGTGGACAGGCCTGGGGTCGGTGGTGCTGTGCGGCTCCTGGTGTGCTCGCCGGTTCGACTACGACACCGCTATGCGCGTACGGGCCTGAGCATCGCTGCGGTGGCCTCAGCCGCTGCCCGCGCGACCTCAGGGAACACCGTTTGGTAGGTGTCCTGCGTGAAGTGAGTGGTCGCGTGCCCGAGCTCGCCGGAGACCACCTTCACGTCCGCTCCCGCGGCGAGCGCGAGCGAGGCGGCACCGTGGCGCAGCCCGTGCAGGTGGATCGGCGGCAACCCCGCCGCCTTGGCGATCCGGTTGAACCACCGGGTCACCTGCCCCGGGTGCCAGCCCAACCCATCGGACTGGGTGAACACCAGCCCTGTGTCGTTCCAGGTCTTTCCTGCTTGGAGCCGCGCCTCGGTTTGGACCTTCTTCCACGAGCGCAGCACCTGCACCGTGTCCTTGTCCAGGGTGATAGTGCGCTGGCCTGCCGCGCTCTTCGGCGTGGTCGTGGCCGTCTTCCAGCCCAGGGTCACCACCTGGGTGCGGATGTCCACCTGCCCGTCGGTGAGCCGGGTGTTGGCCCACGGCAACCCGACCGCCTCCCCGCGGCGCAGGCCCTTGACGGCGATGAGGTGGAACAGCGGGAACAGCCAGGTGTACTTCTTGGCGTGGGACAGGAAGGTGATGGTCTGCTCCGGTGTCCACACCATCACCTCACCGGGAACCACCCCGTCCACCTGCCACTGGCGTACCCGGTCAGCTGTCCACACCAGCGGCTTCGTACGCGGGCAGGACGGAAGGCGCACGTGCGAGGCGATGTTGACCGACACCGGCAGGTCCGGGCGGCGCACCGCCTCGGACAGAGCGCTGCGCAGCGTGGCGCGGATACGGTGCTTGGTGGCCAGCGAGATCACCCGCTGTCCCCTCACCGAGTTCCGCACCTTGGCGTCATCGGACTCGCGACACTCCAGGATGTGGGCGTTGGCCTCCTCGATCGCCGCGAACATCTCCTCGACCTGCCAGGAAGTGAGCTTGTCCAGGCGGGCCTGCCCCAGGTGAGGAGCGAGGTACTTGCGGATGTGTCCGTCGTAGGACAGGCGGGTCTTCTGCGCCAAGTCGGGTTTGCCCGCCAACCACTCGGCCAGCCACGCCGCGACGGTGGGCACCGTTTCCCGGATCCGTACCCCGGCGCCGATGCGCCGCTTGACCTCCTCGATTTCGGGGAGGCGGTGGCGGCCCCGTAGGGCGGCCTGGATGAGGTCGGCGACCTGAACCTCGACGTCTGGTTCTTCGTCGGCCAGGCCGATGAGGGCTTTGAGGTGGTCGATCGCCTTTTGCGCCTCGTCCTGGGACGCGAGCCCGGTGCGCCTGGCCTGACGGCGCCTGCCCTCGGTAGTGCGGGGCAGCTCCAACTGGAAGCCCCACTCCCCGTGCCTGGGATTCCAGCCGCCCTCCTCCCGGCGCAGCCGGGGGCACTTCGCTCCGAGGAGTTTGCCGGTCATCTGGTCGCGGCACCCGCAGCGTTTGAACACCGACCCGTCATGAGAAGCCATCTACTTCCCACCTTCCGTTTGGTCACCGCGCGCACCGCACCCACACTCGTTCCGTGAAGGGAAGGCCAGGTGGTCCAGGCCGAGATGGACCAGGACTCCGGCGGTGGGCACCACCCACGCCTTACCGTTGCGGTGCACGGGCACCGGAAAGGCACCTTCACGGAGAAGCCGGTAGGCGGTGGTGCGGCCCAGGCCGAGCATCCGCCCGGCCGTGACCACGTCCAGCGCCACCGGCAACGACCCCACCTCATCAAGCCGAAGGGAAAGTTTCACATCCACCCGTCCCACTTCTCCCCCATCTGTGAACTGCGCGGATACGGTGCGCGGTCCCGCATATGGCGGGGCACCACGCATCCACGCTCGACCTCGCCGAGTAGTGCAAGCGGATTCGATGAATCCCCCAGCGGTTTCACGCTCCTGTTCGTTAGCCCGCCCGTTTCGGGTGGTATGCCGTTTTCGCTGTTCAGGGCCACTTGCGGCCCCTGTCGGCCACCCGTGCCCCGGCTGGGGTGACGGGGCCGAACCGGGGCGGTGGGGCCGACGTGGGGCACCACAGCGCCCCACATCGGTCCCACCCCAGCGGGTCGCTGGTCAGTCGGGGCGCACGTGGCCGGTGTAGGTCAGCCAGGCCCGGTAAGTGGCCCGGGTGTGTTCGGGGATGGCCACCGCTCGGTAGCGTCCCGCCCCGTGGGCGTGTTCGACCACGTAGTGCTCGCCCTCCCACGCCGGGATCCGACCCAGCAGAGCAGCGACGTCGGCCACCTCGTCGAAGGCCTCGTCGTCGGTGTCGGTGTGCGGGAAGTAGACGACCTCCACCCGGGTCTGCGGCCCCACGGGCAGTTCGGGGTTCGCCTCCAGGAAGTCGGCCAGGGCGCGGATGTCGTCGATAATGCGCCTGCGCAGGTCCGCCGAAGCGGTGTCGGAGAAGCCCACAGGGCCCGGTGTCCTTTCACTACGGGTGATGGAAACGGCAACGGGTTCGGAGCCGGGTGCGCTCATGCCGCAGCGCTCCCCTCACCCGCAGCCGGGGCGGGGTTGGTGAACACAAGCGCGTCCTCGTGCTGGATCACGTGCACCGGCCTGCCCTCCTTGCGCAGACGTTTGGTCTCGATGAGCTGGAAGAACGAGGTGCGCGAGACCACCTCCCCGTCCTTGAGGGCGCACAACAGGGCGGCGCACCGGTCGACCTGGACCAGCCCGGCCCTGCGTGCGGCGTCGGCGACCTGGCCGGGGAAGTCGATCAGGCGCCCGTCTTTGCGGTAGGGGCGGGTGGTCACCACGACTACCCCACCCGGGGCCAACAAGGGCTTGCAGGCGGCCATGATCCGGGTGAAGGAGCTCGCCAACACGTGCGGGCGCTGGTAGGCGAGGTTGTCCGCGCGCCGGTCCCGGTCGCGGGAGTAGACGTGGGCGTGCTTTTCCACCGCTTCGGCGCCGTCGCGGCGTGAGCGGACCTGCCCGTGGGTCATGGACCCGTACGGGGGTGAGGTCAGCACCAGCCGCACCTTCCCAGCCAGGGCGTGGTCGGTCAGACCGGTGAGGGTGCGGGCGGCTTCGCCGGTGTGCACCTCGCCGTAACCGAGGGCTCCCCGGGCCGTGGCGGCCTCCAGATTCAATCTCGCGATGGAGGCCCACTTGGGCTCCAGCTCCACCCCGACGGCGTTGCGCCCCAGGTGGACGGCTTCAACCAGGCTGGTACCGATTCCGCACATCGGGTCCAGAACCACCTCCCCGGGTCGGGTGTAGGTGCGAATGGCGTGGCGGGCGATGGCCGGGAGCATCTTGGCCGGGTGCTCCACCGACAGGCGCGAGTAGCGGGTACCGCGCTGTTGGCGGGCCTGCTGCTGGCCGGTCAGCCACACCGACCACCCCGCACCGCCCAGCTGGTCGCCCGGCTGGGCGAGGTGTCCGTGCGGGGAGCCTTCGTCGAACAACTCCTCCTGATGCTTCTGCGTCATGCGTTCACCTCCCCGGGGGCGTCCACGGTCATGGTGTGGCCCTTCTTCGGCAGGCGAAACACCGACACGTTCAGGTGCGCGGGTGAGGTGATGGAGGCCGCCGCGTCGGCCACCGAGGCCGGCAACCCCGTGTCCACCTCTTCCTCGTCAGGGTCGAAACCCTCATCGCGGACGGGGATGGTGGTGCCGAGTCCGGCCTGGCAGAGCGGCGCGGTGATCGCGATGACGTGCTGTAGGTAGACCAGCCCCGCGCAGGAGGCAGCCCGCACCAGCCCTGGTGCCGGGTCGACCACCTCGCCCTGGGGGGTGTGTCCCACGGCGGTAATGGCGGCGATGACTCCGCCGGGGCGGGTGATAGTGGCGGCGAAGAGCATCCGGGCCCGCAGCCGCCGTCCGCGCGTCTGCCGGTCCTCGTCGGTAACGGAAACCGTGAAGGTCGTCAGGTCGGCCCAGGCCACCTCCCGGTCCCCGTGCGCCGGCCGGTGCAACGAGGTGGGCGAGGCCACCTCGTAGGAGCGCCCTGCGGCTGCGGCCTGTTCGGCGACCAGGCTGGTGCCGGTCAGGTCCGCGACCACCGCACCGGGGCTGGTGTACTCGGCCACCAGGCGGCGGGCCAACCGGCGCGGCACCGGCACCAGGTCCCCGCCGGGGGGAGGTGGCTGGTGCGCGGTCGGTGCGCACAGCCAAACCGCCAGCGGCGGCCTGCCCGCCCCGGTGTTGTTGAGGGTGTGGGTCATCAGGAGCCCCCTTCGTTGTTCTCGCCCTGATGAACCCCTAAGAAGACGTCCCCATCGCGGATGCGACACCGGCCTTGAAAAAACTGGGGGAAGTCGGAGCGTGTTGAAGGCCCGGGACCCGTACCAGCGCGGGGCTGGTACGGGTCCCGGGCCTTCACCCGGTTGACGCAATCGGGCTCAGGTGCGCTTGCCCTTTAGGCGGCAGGGGCAGCCCGCCTGCTGCAGCATGTCCCGCAGCAGTAGGGGCATGGGCAGGGCGATGATCATCGCGAGGTGGTCCAGCGGGGTGCCGTGGCAGCACCGGCCGGTGGTGCGGTCGTGGGCGGCGAGGTGGTGGCCGCACGGTCCGCAGATGGTTCCCGGGCCCCGCTCGTCGTGGTGGACCATCCCGGGCCAGTCCCCGTTGACGTAGTAGGTGCCCAGCAGGCGGCTGGTGCGGTTGACGATCCCGATCAAGGTCACGGTCACGCACAGCCCGGTCAGGGTCAGGGCGTACTTCCACTCCAGGCAGCCGAGGTCGAACACGGTCCAGGCAACGTCAAACATTAATACTCCCCTAGGGTATGTGGAAGGTGGGGGTGCGGGCTGTTCAGTGGCCCGCACCCCCGGGTAGCGGGTCAGGCGGGGTGCTTGGCGGAGCGGTAGCGGCGGGGTCGGTCGCAGGTCTGTACCGCGCGCTCCTCCTTGGCCAGGCGGGCGAGGTTGTTCTGGATGGCGCCGATGGAGCGGCCCTGGAGCAGGTGGCTGATCTCGGTCGCGGTGAACTCCTCACCCGGGTCGGCGTCCAAGATGGCCTTGACCATCAGCTTCAGCTCGCCCGGTGCGAGTCGTGTGCTGCCGCTGACCGGGTTGAGGCCCTCCGCAGCGGTGACCCCGACACGCGTGGCGGTCGCCGTGGCCGTGCCCCGAACGGCGGAATTCGGCCGGGGCACAGCGGGCGGCACCGGAACGTCCGTGGAGGGCGGGCTCTGGTCCTCGGGCACGGCCGTCTCGTCCACCGGGGCCTGCTCGGAGCCCGTCTGGGGAGAGGCCTCCTGTGTCGCCGAGGTGGGAACGTCCACCTCGAGGGTCTCCTCCGCGGCGGCGTCCGGTGCGGAGTCGAGCTCCGCGGAAACGGAGGCGGTGTCAGGCTCCTCCTCGGTGTGCTCGTCCGCCTGGGCCGAGGTGTCCTCCCCGGTTTCCGTGTCCGGGGCGGTGGTGGCGGCCTGCCAGGTGTCGGGCAGGCGACGACGTCCGTCGCGTCCGCCCGGGGTGCGCACCGCCAAACCGTCCTTCTCCAGGGCGGGCAGGTGCTTGCCCAGAGTGGACTTGCCCACCCCCACCCGCTCGGCGAGCTCGGTGACGGTGACGGGTGCGGTGGCCTCGGCCAGGGCGGCCAGAACGAGGTCGCGGGTACGGGCAGCGGAACGGCGCGGAGCCGAAGCGGTGGTGGTCATGGCAGATGGATCCCTTCGTAGAGCGGTGGTGTGGGTGGGGCCGCCCCGCCCCGGTGACGGGGCGGCCCGTTGGAGTGGCGGTTAGGGCAGGGTGTCCAGGTGCAGCTGGGCACGCAGGAGCGCCTCGCTCACGAATCGGGGCGGTTCGGTGTGGGTGATCCGCTGGGTCCAGGTGGTGACGAAGTGGCCTTGGGCGTGCATGTCCAGGGACACCAGGAGGCTGCCTTGGTGGCGCTGGACGCAGCAGGCGGTGAAGGTGACGCGCGGGTCGGTGCGCAGGATGAAGGTGTCATCGACCCGCCTCGCGCCGTCCAGGGTGTGGCTGTAGCGGGGTCGGTGGTTGAGATCCATGCCCTGGTGGGTCATATCCCTGCGCAGTTCGCGGAGCAGGGGGTTCATGCGCATGGCGAACTCGGTCCAGTGGTCGAGCTGGTCCCAGGTGTGGTCGGTGGCCGCGTCCGCCAACTCCTCCCAGTCCTCGCCGTAGCAGTCCAGGTCGTGGAGGAGGTCTCCGTGGCCGTAGATGGGCACCAGGCCCCGGGCCTCGGTGAACAGGTGACGGGCATGGGTGATCTGGTAGGAGGTCTGGTAGAGGTTGGCGATGATCATGCCGCCCGGTCCGGTGCGGTGCAGGTCGCGGAGCATGTCCACCGTGACCTCGACCTCCCCGTCGCAGAACCGGTCGCGCATCGTAGGAATGACAGACATTACGGAGCCCCTTTCAAGGCGTGCCGAACACAGCGCTCGGCGTATGGGTGTCGGGTGGGGCCGCCCTGCCCCGTGACGGGGCGGCCCGGTGAGGCGGGGGTTAGGGGCGGGTGCGGCGCAGGTAGGCCTCGACCGCTTCGCTCACCCTTCGGGTGTTGACTGCCGCGATGAACTGGGTGCGCATACGCGCGGGCCATCCGGAAACGTGCCGGTCCCCGTCGCTGACCGTGATCAGGGACAGCCCCCTAGTCTTCTCGTCAGCGGGACTCTTGACGGTGACCGTGATGGTCGGGTCGGCCCGGTAGGCGTAGAGGTCCTTCACCATCCGAGTGGTGGGGTTGGCGTAGTCACCGGGGCTGGCATACCGGTTGTAGTAGCGCGGGGCACCGGTCAGGTCGAACCCGTGGCGCTGCATGTGCTGGCGCATCCGGCTGACGACAAACCCGGTTGCGGTGACGTCCTCGACCCGCTCCTCCATGCAGTCCCAGGCGGTGCAGTCGACCGCCGGAACCAGCTCCTCCCAGGCCCGGTCCCCGTACTCGCGGGTGTACACCCGCAGGTCGAACACCAGGTCGTGGTAGCCGTACACGATGAAGAAGGTCTGGCTGGCGGGGTCGAGGGTGCGCGAGTGGGTGGCGTAGTAGTCGCGGCGGTACAGGTCGGCGATGATCACCCCGCCGGGGCCGATCCTGTCCAGGGTGCGCAGCATGCGCGGGGTGATCTCGGCGGAGGCGAACCAGTCAGCAATCGTCACGTTAGGCACGTCCTTGAACACGTGGAGTCCCTGCTTGTAGGCGCGCCGAACACAGCGCTCGACGCAGAGGTGTCGGGTGGTGGGGCCGCCCCGCCCCGGTGACGGGGCGGCCCCGGGTAGGCGCTAGCGGTCCTGGTTCAGGGCGCAGGTCACCGTGGAGGCGATCAGGCGGCTGGTCGCGAGGTGGGTGAGCGTGCCGCCGGTGCCCAGGGTCAGGTCGGCGATCGGCTGGGTGTCGTCGTCCGGGTCACTGGCGGTGATACGGGTCGGTTCGATGAAGGCGAAACTGACCGTCACCTGTGCCAGGCGGGTGCTTCCCGCCAGGTTGTAGTAGTCCGTCATCTGGGGCAGCCCGCTGGCGGGCAGCCGGAAGGTGGGAGCGCTGGCCAGGTAGGCACCCGCGTCTGTCAGAGCGCGCCGCAGGGCGTGTACCTGGAGGTTCATCGCGCGGATCTCGGGCCACTCGGCCCGCCAGTCGGTGGCGATGTCGGTCAGGTCCCGGGCGAGGTCCTCGTCGGTGACCTCGTCCCCCTCCAGGGCGCGCTGCTCGGACAGTTCGCCCAGCCCCTGGTAGCCGATGATGATCATCCGGCTGGGGTCGGTCGCGGTGCGCGGACCGGCCGCCTGCACCTGGTGGGTGTCCTCGTGCCAGGTCAGGCACGCACCCGTCCCGTGTCCGCGCAGGTCCTCGATGTCCTCGCGGGTGACGATGACCCGCTGTGCTCCGTAGGGCATACTCGTGCTCACAGCACACTCCACTTCGTTGGTTGTGTTGGGCCCGCACCCACCCGAAACGGCCTTGGAAATTCGTGCCGGATGGGTGCGGGTGTTGCGGTGGGGTCGGCCCGAAGGTTGCTTCCTTCGGGTCGGCCGCATCAGGTCGGGCTGAGGGCCGCCAGGGGCACGAACACGACCGGCTGCAGGGGCCTGCGCACCTCCGGGTCGTTGGGGCTGGTGCTGTAGTCGGGGCACAGCTCCGTCCCGTCCTGGTGGCTGTAGTCGGGCCTGTTCCAGCTCAGGCCCCAGCCGATGGGCGCGGTGTTGCGCACCTCCTCGGTGCAGTCGGGGCAGATCATGACCGGGGAGCACTGCCTGGTCTTGGTTCGGTCAGACATCAGGTCCTCCTTGTCGCTGTGGTAGCGGTGTTGGCGCGGTTTCAGTTGGCCGCAACCGTGCGGTGGGCGTGGAGCTGGAACAACAGGGCTCCGAGGTCGGCGCGGTACCGAACCGCTTGGACGTGGTCGTCCGCCGCCTGCCGTGCTGCAGGGCTCTCGCCCTCGGTGCGGTGCAGGTGCATCGCCCGTCCCCGTGCGGCCAGCTCCCGGGCGATCGCCGCCTCGTAGTCACCGGCCACCCGCCTCGCCCGTTGGGCACGCGCCCTGTTGGCGATGTCGGCCTGCGTGGGCGGCCTGGGCCGGGCGAATACTCGTCCGGCGATTACCGCCATGGCAAACATGGTGCGCATTCTTAAACCCCCTAAATTCTCGGGTGTTTGTCGTGTGCGGTCCGAGGTTCACTTGGTTGACCGGCGTTTGTCAACTCGTGTCGCGAACCTTTTTCCATCCGCCCCGGAAACGGAGTCCGCTTCGGGTCGGAGCCCAAGGTGAACTTGGGTGACACGGGTTTGTCAACTCGTGTCGCGGGAAATTTTCCCGCCCGCCCCGGAACCGTTGTTCCGCCCCGGTGAGCACGCCCATAGGAACTTGGTTGCCGGGGGGCTGTCAACTCGTGTCGCGGGTTTTCCGGAGAATCTTTTCGGCGCGCCCCCATAGAGAGGATCCGCGCACGCGCGCGTGGGGGGACGCGAGCATGTTCGAAAGCGATCTGGGCGATCATGTTTTTTACCCCCAGCGCCGAACTGGGCGATCATCAAGGGCACAAAGGGACGCTCTCCATGATTGATGAAGCAAGGAAAAGAAAGCAACGAACAGGGACTGTGAGGGAGGAGAGGAGGGCAGGGAGAGGACAGGAGTACGCAGAAGGGCGGGGGGGGGGGGGAGGGCGCCCCCCCCCCACAAA
>NZ_CBDRFA010000086.1:0-35472 GCF_965343085.1 Nocardiopsis synnemataformans
CACATGGACATCGACCGCACCCCCACCGGGTGGACCCTCAACCTCACCAACGACGAACTCCACCTACTCGTCCGCACCATGCACTCCGCGCACATCCGCTGGGGAGAGCAGGAAGGCGAGTCGCTGGACAGGCCCCGCGTCGAAGAGGCCGCGAAGCTGATTCACGCCCACCCGGACTACCGGCCGGAATGACGCCTCCCGGTCGCCCTGCCCCGCGACCGGTTCCAACTATCAACCGAGAGTTGAGAGTTCACATGGACGACCTGATCGCGTGGCTGCGACAGCAGCTCGACGACGACGAGAGGGCAGCAAGGGCGGTCCCCGTCAACGAACACTGCGTGCCACCCGCTCACTGGTCCGTGAGCACCTACGACCCCGACAAGGGCCGCGTGGTCATGGGCACCGCCGACGACTTCGCTCTCCCAACCCCCGAGCACGCGCAGTACGTGGCGCGATTCGACCCGGCGGCAGTCCTCGCAGACATCGCGGCGAAGCGGGCCGTGCTCCTCGTCTGCTCAGCATCCCTAGTTAGCACGGTACCGACGTCTTCGTTCGTCCGAGGGCAAGACGACGGGTACCGAGAGGCGATGACGGAGGCAGTGCGCTACCTCGCGTCCGCGTACCGGCACAGGCCCGGGTGGAAGAACGAGTGGGAGGCGTGATGGAGAACCCGCTGATCCGCTACGCCGCCCTCGCCCGACACGAAACCGACATCGACCCACGAACCGAAGTCGAAGCGCACTGGGGCGGCGACCCCGAACAGCTCATCGACGCGTGGGAGACGGACCGGGCCCGGCTGATGGCGAAGCTCGACCGCGAACGCCACAGGTCCGCGAGGTACCGCGAAGACCGCGACAACGCGTGGTGGAAGCTGGAGAACGAGTGACAGGCATAAAAAACGGCCCCCCGCCTGCCAGCGGGGAGCCGACCATCACATGCAACCTTGCTTCAAGAGGTGCGAGAAGAGCCTAGCACCGACCGGAGCTTTCCGTCAGGGAAACAGACAGGGCGCCCGACCCGCACGGGCGCCAACTTCCGCGTTCCACCCGCGCCGCCCACTCGACTCCTCTACTTTCATCTCCGTGGACATAGATGACCCCTACGAATACGAAGCCATCTTCCCGACGGGTGATGACGAGAACGCTGACTGGTGCCCCGCAGAGTGGGTCCACGACACCCGTACCGCCGAGATGTTCCTGGAATGCAAGCACTGCGAACAGCGCGAGCCCGCCGACATGGACCCCTTGGAGATGGACTACCGGTTCGCTGATGTGCTCACTGAGGGCGGATCAAGGGTTCGCCGATTCGTGTCTGCCCCAATGAGATGCAAGATGGCCGTGTGTGCCTTTGGTCAGGTGCTCCGGTTCATGTTCTTCACGCACCGGGAGTGCTCGAAAGCGTGGAGCCGACGCGGATCGGAGTGACGAAGAGGCCGACCCGCACGGGCGCCCACCCCTGACCACAACCGGCCACCACCCCGCACACCCCCAACGGGTACACCCCCATGTGGAGGTGGTCATGTCAGGACCCTGCCCAGCGGGACAGCACGATTGGCAGCCCGGACCGAACGGCACACAGCAGTGCTCGAAATGTGGGGCGTTCAGCTCGAAGAACTATTGATCTCGCCGTCGGCCGGGTTGCAGTCCACGCAGTCCGGGCGGCAGGCCTTGCTCGCGTAGTTCGTCATCGACATGGACTTGCATCGGGCGCAGATCAGCCGCTTCCCCCCGGGCGGGTCGTGCCGCCACTCGTGGTGGCCGCGACGGCAAATCCCGGACGGGGAGAGGCGGGTCGGATCCGCAGGGGTGGTCATGAGATCACGGTAGCCGGGGCGGCGTGGGCGTGGAAGACGAAAACGCGAAAGGCCCCTCCGAAGAGGGGCCAACGCTCACATCCCTCGGCAGGAGGGATACGCCGCGTCTGAGCCGCCGCGTCACCGCCCACCAGAGGAACACCACCAGTCTAACCCGCTCACACCGGGGGCAGCGGGGGAGAGCCCAACACCATCATCACCGGCGCGAGCACCAACGCCCCCACCCGGATCCCCACCTCCACCCGCGACTTCCCCGTGTGGAACGCGACCGGTGAGCGGAACATCCACCACCGCTTCCCCCGGTACACCAGCGGCCACGCCAGCGGCACCCCCGACCTCGTGAGCCAGTCCCCGAGGACATGCACCAGAGCGCCCACCGCGACCGTGAGACCGATCAGCCACCACGGCGCCGACCCGAGCACCACCGCCGCGGCGGCCACGCACGCAGCGACCACACCAGCGGACTGCACCGCCGACCGGCCGAACGAGCGCGCCACACACCCGAGCCCCAGCGCCGACATGCCGAACGCCACCAGGCCCAACCCCAGCGCACCCAGAGCCGCGATGCCGCCCGCGACCGCGCCGAACACCAGCACCGCAGGCACGGTGTGCGTCAGATGCCGGTGACCACCATCCGACCGGCCACGAAGGTCATACGAGGTCGCCGTCGCCCGGTACACACGCCGCGAGGTGGCACGCAGAGCCCGGGACACCCCCCGAGACACGAACCCCAGCGACCGGCCCACCGTGGACCCGGGCTCATCCAAATCCGGGAGGAGCGCGGCCCCGGCACCCACCGCGGCGCACACCACCACATCCACCGGGTGCGAGCCGAAGGCCGCGCCGACAGCGACACCAGCGAGCACGCCGGTCGCGGCATGCGATGAACCCATCATGAGGACTCCAAGGGGGGAGCATCCGGGACTGTCGCCCGGCCACCCCACCACCCGCCAAAGGCGGGCAGCAGAGAAGCCGAACGGATCAGCGGTGCTTACGCCCCTCCATCACCAAGTGCAGCAGCACACCCGCCGCACCCAGCACCACCACCGGCAGCACCGACACGAACACCACCACCCAGTCCGGGGCCGTGTGCTTGCCCTGCGCTTCCAGAAGGTGGTAGACCGCCTGCCCGAACGCACCCAGACCAAGAGCCGTGGCCGCAGACACCCCGGCGAACCACCGCCCCTTCCCGTGGACCAGTCCACCGACCGCGACCCACAGGGCAGCCGCCGCATACGCCTCGATGCCGATCGGCAGGGTGATCGCGAGGTCCACGATCAGTCCATCTCCGATCCCCGGGAGGAGGTTGACCGGTCCGAAGCCGACCATGCGGCCCAGTCCGACCCACCCACCCCAGACCGCCGTGAACGCCGACAGGCTGATCGCGAGGGTCGCGACGATCAGTCCATAGGGGGGCCGGTCCGGTCCGGCAGACCGGCCCCCGGACTGGTTCGCCTCCTCTCGGACCGCCGGTCCGTCGGACTGGTCCGTGTCACGGTCCACCGTGGACTGTCGGACCGGGGCGGGTTCCACCGCCGGACCGGACTGGGAGACCGGACCGCCATCGGACTGGGGAAGGGCCGGACTGGGCTGGGCCGGATCCTCAGGGACAGTCGCAGCAGTCCGGACCGGGGGACTGGCAGGGCGGACCGGGTCCGGACTGGTCTGGGGGCTGGCCTGCGCAGACTGGCGGACCGGAGCGGCAGCGGACTGCTCGGGTGCGGTCGCGTCCTCGCCCGGACCACCCTCGGACCGGACCGGCGCGGACTGCCCACCACCGGCCGGACCGGACCGCTCCTCAGACTGCGGCTGACGGGCCGGACCAGAGGACTGGACCGGAGAAGACTGCGGACCGGGCCCGGGGGAAGACGTCGGACTGGGGGACTGGTCCGCCTCGGTCCACTCCGCGCCGGACTGGTGGGCGCTGTCCTCGGGGTGGTCCGGCGGACCGGGGTAGTCCGCATCGGCCGGACCGGACTGCTCCTTGTACAGACCGAGCAGGCGACTGGACCGGGCCGCCCCCCACCCGAACTCCTTCATGAGCTGATTGCGGCCCGGCAGTCCACCGCCGATCCGGTAGGACAGGTCGCGGATCTCCGCGAGGGCGACGTCGTCGGACTGGGGGATCGTGCTAGCTGCCATGATGGGTGCTGCCTCTCTGTGAGGTAAGTGGCTCGCCCTCGTCCGCCAAGACACCGGGGCGGGCCACGCTTCTTTCTGGGGCTACTTCTGCTGCTGTTCGGCCTGTTCAGCGATGCCGAGGGGGACGACTGCGGCGATGCGGCGTCCCCGATTGGTGATGTAGGTGATCTGCTTCTTGGTAGCCGCCAGATTCGCCAGTTCGGCTATGCGACGACGTGCCTGACCAGTAGCGATGTCCTCGCCGATCGGGAAGTTCCTGTCTTCCAGGTGGGCGGCCTCTCCAGCGTGCGAAGAGTTGTAGGCGGGTTTCTCCTGCTGGATTGCGGCTCGCTCTGCTGCCTCAGCATCACCTCGGGTGGGGTACCAAGAGACCTCCTTGCGGGCGACGCCCGACCACCAGGGCCTGTCGCTTTCGTGCTGCTTCCAGCGCCCCTCAGGGTTGCAGGAGAGCCCCACATAGAGCAGTTCGTCGTCTTGTGAGTAGAGGCGGTAGACAGCTGTCTCGCGGTCTTTCAGGTCGCTCACGTCTGCTCCTTGGGGGTTTTCATGTCTTTGAGCCAGGAGTAGGGGACTAGTGCCGCCCGTGGCTGTCCGTTCTTGGTGACTACGGTCGGTTCGTTCCGGAAGTGGGCTGCTTCGACTCGCTCGGTGACTTCTGCCCGAAAGTCCCGGATGCCCATGTGCCTTGGTTCATCCATGAAAATAGTGTACACCATGTACATTATGTACAGACAGTTGGAAGGGCGTGACGCTCGTGACGTCACGCCCACGCACCCCCTCCCCGGGCCCTCCCAATCCCCGAAACCCCACCCCCCGTGACGGCAGTGTCACCGCGTCACCGCAGGTCAGGGCCGTCACGACCGTGACACCGTCACAGCCGTGACACCCCCACCGTCACGCCGCCGTCACGCTCATCGCGGCCTCCACGTCCTTCCGATACCAGCCCCGGGCGTCCTTGCCGTCGACCTTCAGCGAATGCACCGGGCAGCACCCCGCCGCCGTCATCCGCGACCGCAGCGCGTCCTCGTCCCCGCCCGTCAGCCGGTCCGCGAGCTGCTTGCGTGTGGCCCGGTCCGTCCCGAGGTCCGCCATGACCCGCAGCGCACCGACGAGGATGTCGTCGATGGGTGTGTCCACGATCTCCGCGTCAGGGATGCTGTCCGCGCCAGCGGGCAGAGACGGAGCCGACGACGGAGCAGGTGCGGGGGAGGCTCCGAAGCCCAGATCCCAATCCGCCGTCCACGAACCCGACGTCGCAGCCGCCGCCGGGGCGGGCTCCTCCTCCACGATCTCCGCGTCCTCCACGAACAGAGCCCGCATCCGCTCGTACCGGGTCGCGTAGTCCTCACCCGCTGCCGACGCCGACGCCTCATCCAAATCCGGGCGCACCCGGGCGATACGCAGAGCAGCCTGTTCCATGTCGTCCGGGAGGATGTTCCACCCCTGGTACCGGGTCGGCAGGCCGCCATCGATACCGATCCACCCCGACCCCTTCGCGGTCAGGTGCTCCGGCTTGAGCTTGAGGTCCCATGCCGACTCGAACACCGCCGCGATCTCCTTCTGCTGGCGGACCTTCATGCAGATGCCCACGCCGGTCTGCGTGGACATGGCAGCCGGAACCAGATCCCCGGTGCCACGCAGCACCGACAGCACCAGGTTGACGGCCTCGTTGCGGGCGATGCGCTGGATCTGCTCCAGGGTCTCCGCGAGTTCCACCACCTGACCCTTACCCGCAGCGGCCATCGCCTCCGCTCCCTCGTCGAGGATGATCACGATCTCCGGCAGGTCCGATCCGATCGGCAACAGGTTCTGGTTCGCGGCCTTCTTCCGCTTCCTGTACGCGATCTTGCGGTGCTTCGCGATCCGCACCGCCGCCTTCACCATCCGGAGCGCCTCGTCGAGGTTCGGCGCGGCCCAGTCCACCGGGCAGCGCTCCACGCGCCCGTCCAGCCACACGTCCACCCACGGCTGCGTCATCCCGCCCCCGTTGAGGTCGATGTGCCACACCAGGGCGTCGGAGCACATGCCGACTGTGGCGGTGACTCCCCACAGCAGGGTCGTTTTGCCCGCGCCCTTCTTGCCGACGACGAGCCACGACTCCTCACGCATCGGCGCTTCGGTGGTGTCGCCGTTGGGGTAGGCGCCGATCGGCACCCCATCGAGGATGCTGCGCTGCTCCTCCCACAGCGGGTGGCCTTCGTCCAAGGCGGCGAGGACCCGGGTCGGGACGCGCATGATGACGGTGCGCTGCCCCTCGCCCTCGGGCTCGATCACCTCGATCGAGCATCCGTGCGGCAAGTTCGCGTCGGCGGCCAGCCCGGGAGCGAGATAGCGGAGCTGGTCCACCGTGGCGCCAGCCTTGGGCAGACACACCCGCACGTCCTCACCCATGCGGTTGTCCCACTTGGTGACGGCTTCGACGACGACGCCCGCGAACTGCTGGCCGCCGCGGTCGATGATGCGCTGCTGCCACTCGGCGTTCTCCCGGGCGGTGGACCCGAGCACCAGCCCACCGGAGGCGCGCTCGCGGTGCGGGGTCTTCGCGCGGCGCTTCAACCACGGACCCAGCGACGCGCCCAGCACCGACCCGGCCGCCAAGATCCCGATGCCAGCGAAGGACCACGGGTCGTTCGCGAGCGCCCACGCCATCCACCCACCAGCAGCGCCCCACCGGGCCAGCGCAGCAGTCACACGCTCCGGTGGCGCCATACCCCCGGTCACGATGGAGGAGAGCGCCCCGACAGCCGCCAGACCCACACCCGCCAGCGGATGCAGACCAAGTGCGTCCATCGCAGCCGTAGACGCAGCGACACCGATCGCAGCGGTGACGGCGTTGCCTGCGACGTTGTCTGTGGCAAGTGACCACGTGGCCATCAGGGCACTCCTTCCAGATCAGGCGGTCAGACGTTCCACTTGCGCTCGTCACCGCGACGAGCCTCCTGCCGCGCGATGTCCTCGGCGTGCGCACGCCGCATCAGTGGCTCGATCTCCTCGGCGATGTCATGCACGCTGCTGAGCGCCTCGAACACTTCACGCATCTTCGCGACGATTGCCGGGTTCAGCGGGAAGCGGGCAGTCTCCAGGACATCGGCGTAGTTCTTTACCGCATACGCGGTCTGCACGAACACGTCTGGCCACTGGCGAGCGTCACGCAGAACCGTCCAGGCGTCGTCTGGCTCGTAGCGGGACATGGCCCCGGCCATGTCAGCGGCAATGTGAGCAGCGGGCAGTCCAGTCATGGCGGTTCCTCCTGTGTGCGTGCTGGTGCTGGTTTTGGGGATGAATTCGGGCACGTCCCCGGCGGCGACGCGCTGCTCCCACGTGCGCGGGTCGATGTTCGCGTCGTACCTTCCGGTCGTGTAGCCGGGGTGATCCGGACCTAGACCCCGACGGTCTACGTAGCCGGGCCTGTCGTCGGTGGAGTCGGCCGATGTGCCCTCG
Source organism: Nocardiopsis synnemataformans (assembly GCF_965343085.1). Lineage (NCBI taxonomy): Bacteria > Bacillati > Actinomycetota > Actinomycetes > Streptosporangiales > Nocardiopsidaceae > Nocardiopsis > Nocardiopsis synnemataformans. Next base: position 7,397 of record NZ_CBDRFA010000086.1, read on the forward strand.
GCGTGCTGGTCATGGGCGGGCGCCTTCTTCTTGGACCCTCCGAAGAGGGAGGCGAGCCCGGTGAAGGCGGCGACGACGATGCCGACGATCCCGGAGGCGACCTTCCCGCCGCCCTTCTTACGGACCGCGCGGCTGGCGGCCTTGGAGCGGGCACGGAAGCCGCGCTCCTTGCGTGCGGCCTTGAACGCGGACGAGGCTTTGCGCCCGGTGCGGTCGTCGGCCCAGTCGCGGGCAGCGCGAGCAGCACGCTTCACACGCCCGCCCGAGGTAGAGGTGGGGCCGGAGCTGCCGCCCCACCGGGATTTGGACATGGACCCTCCTCGGGGGGTCGTAGAGGTACCGCCGCCGGAGCTGGGGCGGCCGGAGCGCTTCTTCGAGGTGGCGTCAGAGCCACGCCCGAACAGCCCGCCGCCGCGAGGTGAGGGGCTACGGGGCGTCGTGCCGCGTGAGGAGCCCCGAGGAGCAGCACCACGCGGAGACGCCCCAGGACGAGACGTCCCGCCCGCGCGACCACCAGGCCGCGCCGACGAACCGCGACCGGCAGGACGAGTAGCACCAGCAGCGCCACCACCCGCACGCCGGGCAGCGGCAGGTGTGCCGCCCGACCGGGTCGACGTGGACGCCGTGCGCCCCCGACCGCCACCCACACCGGACGAGCCCAGACGAGACCCGCCCGTGGTGCGCGTCGTGGTCGTGCGTGACTGCTGTGACCGGCCCGACGAGCTCTTACGTCCGCGCCGCTTGCGGGTCTTGTACGCGACCAGCCCAGCACCACCAGCCGCCACAGCAGCCGGAGCAGCCAGCCACCCGAGAGGGCCGACCACCGACGCGAGCGCAGCCGACCCCAGCACGGTCGCACCGAGACCGCCCACAGCGATCTGCCCCACCGGTAGGCCGCCCTGCTTGCTCGTGGCCTCCTTCGGGGTCTTCTCCTCAGACGCCTCAGGTGCGGGCGCCGGGGCGTGGGTGGCCTCAGCCTCCTGTGTGGTGTCGCCAGGCTCAGTCATCCCAGCCCTCCCTCATGTAGTTCTCGGCCTGGTCGGGGTCGTCGTCGGGGGTGATCTCACCCAGCGCGCCCGCGTAGCTGATAGCGAGCCCAGCGGCGCACGCCCCCGCGATCGCCCCCGTGATGTGAATGACCGCCCACGGGGTGTCCTGGTGGACCCACGCGACCCATACGGCGGTGCAGGTGTAGACGAGCAGCGCGACGATGCGCATGGGACTCTCCAGGTGGCGTGTCATCATGGGAGAGTCCTCCTCTCGTCCTTGTAGGTGGTGGGGGAATGCGGCCCGCCCGACCTTCGGCAAAGTGGGGGCGGGCCGTCAGCGTGTTCAGGCGGGCTGCTTCTTCACGAGCTCGTAGTCCTCGTCCATCTCCATCGCCGCAAGCACCGCACGGACGAGCAGCTGGGCGGCCTCCGTGCCCGGGTCGGGCAGGCTCACCGAAGCCGACACCCAGTCGGTGCAGCCCTCCTCCCGGACGGTCATCACCTCGTCCTCGATGGTGAGCCGGCGCCCCTCGGGGTCGGTGTAGTCGAGCTGACCACGGAACTTCTTGTCGATGTGTTTGGTCTCGAAGCCGGTGTATTCGATGGCGGCCTTCATGGGACGCTCCTTTTCGGGGGGTGGACCCGTGTGGTCCCGCCGATGCCCGCCAGGTGCAGGGGCGGACACCAGCGGGGCCACAGGGGTCAGGAGGAAGGCTTCGCGGCCAGGCCGGCCTCGTCGGCCAGGCGGGTGTTCAGCGACACCACGGGGCGCGGCCGGTACGTCACCGCCACGGCGAAGGCCGCCCACCCGAGGGCGAGCGCGACGGCCTCCACAGGGGAGAGGGAGAACAGCGCGAGACGCACGGTCTCAAGCGCGGAGGAGACGTCGGGGAGTATCGTATTCACAGGTCAACTTCCTGTTCCGGCAGGTGTTGGCTTAGCCCTCGGGATGGTGTTCCAGCACCGCCCGGGGGCGTTTCTTTTGGATGGTCTAAGACTTAGCGTCGCACGCGGCCATTTCCATACTCATGGTCGTCCACCGGATCTGTCGGGGTTGATGCCATGAACCGTAGAACCTCAACAAATATTGAAGTCAACCCCGCCCACCCGTCGCCCACCCGTCGCCCACCACCGCCCGGGGGCCGCTGCGCGGGGAGGTGGTGCACCCTCAACGGACGCCTGCGGCGCAGAACCCCCTCCCGTCACCCTCCACCGCCCGGGGGCCGCTGCGCGGGGAGGCGACACTCGCGGCCAACGCCTGTGAACCACCGACTCCGGTGACCGGAACCGGCCCCCGTACCCCTCTTCTGTGACTGCCAGCGCTCTGGTAGAACGACCCGGTGGAACCCCAAGGACTCCTCGCGCTCCTCCTCCTTGTCCTCTTCTCCGCGTACTCGGTCCACTCCGGCCTCAAGGACCTGTCGGCGGCCCTGCGAATCCGGCGGGACGCCCGTCTCCTGGACCGGACCGGCGTGCGCGCGCGGGGAGTCGTCACATCGGTGCACCCCCTTACCCGAAGCCCCCGCGGCCACACCGTCACCGTGGCCTTCCAGGACGCCCACGGCCGGGAGCGGGAGGCGGTCGACACCTCGGGACTGGGCGGGTACCTCGTCCGCGAGGGCACCCCGGTCGGACTGCTGCACTCGCCCGGGGACCCGCGGCTCATCCGGGTGGAGAGCGCCGCCCTCCCCGGCCCGGCGGCCGACCACTACCCGGTCCACCCCGGGCGCCGCCCCGGCGGCGGAGCGGCGATCGCCTCCGCGGTCCTGTCGATGCTCGCCGTGCCCGCCTTCACCGCGGTCGTCGTCGTGTTGGCCCTGACCAGCGGGGACGGCGGCGGTCTCTTCCGGTACCTGCCGTTCCTGTTCACCGTCGTGGGCCTCGGCATGCTCCTCTCCGTGACCGTGTCCGCGGTGCGCGACCGCGCGGGCGGCCGGGGCTACACCGGGGAGACCGCCGGGACCGTCACCGACGCCTGGCGGGAGGCCAGCAACGCGACGGTGAACCGCCGCCGCGTGTACACCCACCCGTTCACCGTGCACTTCTCGACCGGTGACGGGCGCGAGGTGCACCGGCGTTACCGGCGCTCCAGCACCTCCTACCGCCCTGTCGCGGGACAGCGCGCGCGGGTCAGGTACGACCCCGGGGCTCCGGCGTGCTTCTCCGTGCCCGAAGCCCACACCTGGGGGTGCGGGCCCGGCGCGGTCGTGGTCGTCATCGGCCTCGCCTTCGTCCTCATCGGAACGTTCGTCGGCCTCATGTTCCTGATGTTGGGTTCCCTCTAGCCAGGTGAGTGGTTCCGTGAGCCGTCCCGCCCCGCGCGGCGCGGCCGCTTGGCAGGGGCCGGGCGGCCGCGCCGACGGAGGGACCTCCTCGCGCGCCCCGCGGTCAGGGCGCTGACGGCGTTGGCGGCCACCACCGCCCCGATCGCCGCCCAGTCCAGACCGTCCAGCTCCTGGCCCAGCACCACCAGCCCCGCCAGGGCGGCCATCACCGGGTGCACACTCATGAACAGGCCGAAGAAGCGGGCCGGGACCCGGCGCAGGGCGAACAGGTCCCCCAGGAACGGCACGGTCGAGGACAGCACCCCTGCCGCCGCGGCGCAGGCCAGGGCCGCGGGCGTGGGCGGGTGGTGTGCCAGCACCCACGCCCCGACCGGCACGAACAGCAGCGCGGAGACCCCGGCGGCCGCGGCCGAACCCTCGATGCCCGCCACCCGCCGCCCCACCGTGCGGTTGAGCAGGATGTAACCGGCCCAGCAGGCGGCGGCCATCAGTGCCAGCGCCATACCCAGGTGGTCGCTGCTGGGCTGCGGGCGCATCAGCACCGCCACCGCGCCCCCGGCCGCCAGGGCGCAGCCCAGGTCCATCCACCGGCGCGAGGCGGCCAGCGCCACGGCCAGGGGGCCGAGGAACTCCAGGGTCACAGCCAGGCCCAGGCCGATCCGGTCGACGGCGAGGTACAGGGTCAGGTTCATGGTCGCGAAGACCACGGCCATGGACAGCACCGGCCACCACTGCGGCCAGGTCAGGGAGCGCAGCCGGGGGCGTCCCAGCGACATCAGCACCAGTCCCGCGACCCACTGGCGCACGGCCACCACACCGGCCGGGCCGATCACCGGAAAGGCCAGTGCGGCCGTGGAGGCGCCCAGCTGGTTGGACATCCCGCCGCACAGCATCACCAGCGTCCCGGCCAGTCGCCCGCGGGCGCCCGGGTCCGCTCCGGACGCGGCCGTCTGCCGCGCCGTTCCCGTCGAGGTCTCCATGGAGCGAGCATGCGGCCCGGCGGCGCATACGCAAAATGCATGTGGCAGACCGTCTATACGCTGTGCGTATGGATATGGAGCTGCGTCACCTGCGCTGCCTGGTCGCCATCGTCGACACCGGGAGCTTCACCGACGCGGCCCTCGAACTGGGCACCTCCCAGGCGGCCGTCTCGCGCAACCTCGCCACCCTGGAACGGTTCCTGGGCGTGCGGCTGCTGCACCGCACCAGCCGCGACGTGGCCCCCACCACGGCGGGCGTGCAGGTCCTGGCGCGGGCGCGGGCGGTGCTGGCCGAGGCCGACAACCTGGTGCGCGAGGCCAGCACCGGGCACAGCCGCCTGCGGCTGGGGCACGCGTGGTCGGCCGTGGGCCGCCACACCGCCGAGTTCCAGCGGCTCTGGGCTGCCCGCCACCCCGACGTGGACCTGCACCTGGTGCGGACCAACTCACCCACCGGCGGGCTGGCGGAGGGGCTGTGCGACCTGGCCGTGGTCCGCGCCGCCTTCGACGAACGCCGCTTCGACAGCGCCCTGGTCGGGTGGGAGCGCCGTTACTGCGCGATGGCCTCCGACGACCCCTGGGCCCGGCGCCGCTCCATCCGCCTGTCCGAGATCGCCGACCGCCACGTGCTCGTCGACCGCCGCACGGGCACCACCACCGCCGAGCTGTGGCCCGAGCTGGCGCGCCCGGCCCTGGAGCACGTCAACGACATCGACGACTGGCTGGCCGGGATCGCGACCGGGCGCAGCGTCGGGATCACCGCGGAGAGCACCGTGACCCAGTACCGGCGCGACGGCATCGCCTTCCGCCTGGTGGGCGACGCCCCGCGCGTCCCGGTCCGGGTGCTCTGGCGGCGCCACGACCCGCACCCGGCCACCTTCGCGGCCGTGGCACTGCTCTCGGACCTGTACGGGGAGCGGAAACGGTCCTGAACGGCACGGTCACGCGGATCCGGCCGGTTCCGCGTGCGGTGGCCGTCGACGCCGCCGCCAGGCCCCCTGGGGCGTGCGGCGGCGGGGATGCGCCGGGGCGCGGATCTCACACACCCGTGGCCACGGGCGCGGTGTTCTGTCCGTGAACACGGGTGGGCCGTGCGGGCTCCTCGGGTCGGGGCGCCGCGGTGTACACGCCCACGTGGGGGTCCTCGGGGGACAGCAGCAGGGCGCGGCCGAGCGTGGCCTGGGCGTGGACGCACGCGCGCGCCACCAGGGGCAGGGTGAGGGCGAACAGCACTCCGGCGAGCATGTGCACCACCGTGGTCGCCAGCACCGGGGACCCGGGCGCCAGGTAGGTGCCCACGTCGGTGTAGCCGGGGATGGTGTACAGCGACCAGCCCCACAGCGGCTGGAGCAGCCCGGCCAAGGCGCCCGCCCACCAGGTGACGGTGAGGCAGAAGCCGACCACGGCCACGGGCAGGAGCACCAGCGCGTGCAGGGCGTCCAGCCAGCTCTGCGGGCAGGCCAGCGGGGTCAGGGCCCGGCGCAGGGGACCGGCTCCGGGGGCGGGGGAGCGGTAGGGGCGGCGCACCACCGGTCGGCGTCCCAGGTCGGCCAGACGGATGCGTTCGACGTGGGCGAACCCGCGTGCGGCGTACAGGGTGCCCGTCATCAGGAACAGGCCCGCCACGGCGACGGCGGTGCCCGCCCCGGCGGCCAGGCCCGTCAGGACGACCGCGAAGGCGATGAGGGCCGTCGGCAGGCCCAGGAGGGTGTAACGGGTGTCGGCCAGGAGCCGGGCGACGGGGTCGCGGGTCGTGTCCATGGCCCCGAAGTTACGCCCGGCCGGGCCCGGAGTCAGGGCGGTACGGGTGCGGACCGGGGGTGGTGCTGGCTCCACCCCGCGCTGGCGCCGCCGCGTCCGGGCCTGCGGTCACAGGCCGTCGAGGAAGGTGAGGGCTTCGAAGGTGACGGGCCCGAAGCTGACGATTCCGTCGAAGAGCCCCGCGAGCCACAGCCCGTGCCGCAGGACCAGGAAGCCGACGATGCCGATGATCCAGCCCAGAGCCTCGCGGGAACCGGACTCGACCTTGGCCCGCCAGCGCTCCATCCGGGGCCGCAGCCGCTCGCCGAAGGCGCGGTGGACCAGGTAGAGCAGGATCGGCGGGAGCACCATGACGACGTTGTAGGCGGCGAGCAGGGGCACCCAGGCCGCGGCGGAGAGCCCGGCGGTGGTCATGATGCCGATCGCGCCGAAGTAGGGCAGCGCGGTGCCGCCCTCCAGCAGGCCGGTGGCCAGGCCCAGCGCGACCATAGCGCCGGTGCGCAGGGAGGCGGGCCTGCGCTGCTGGCGCGGCCTGCTCGGCATGAACAGGGCGTAGGCGAGCATGCCCCCGCCCAGTACCACCATCGCCCAGCCCAGGACGGGGCTGTCGGCGAGGCCGTCCAGGGCCTCGAACACGAAGCCGAGGCCGAGCATGAGCACGCAGCCCAGGGCGAAGTAGAAGGCGGCGACGGTGCCCAGGTAGGCGAACAGGGGGCGGGCCACCGACCGCGCCCCGCTGAGTAACACGTACAGCGAGACCCCGATGGTGGCGGGGCTCAGGGTGTCCAGCAGCGCCAGTCCGGCGACCGGCAGCAGCACTTCCAGGGACGGCATCGGGTTCTCCCTCGTTCTCGTTTTCACACAGCTGTGTCAAATAAAATAACACAGTTGTGTTAGAAAGGGGAGGTGCCCAAGATCGTCGACCACGAACAGCGCCGCCGGGAGCTGGCCGAGGCCCTGTGGCGGGTCATCGCCGAGTCCGGCCCGGCCGCCGTGTCCATCCGCTCCGTCGCCGCCGAGGCGGGCTGGTCCCCCGGAGCCCTGCGCCACTACTTCCAGACGCGCGAGGACCTGCTCGTCTTCGCCATGAACCTGTCCGAGGAGCGCGTCACCGCGCGCGTGACGGCCCTGAACGGCGCCCAGTCACCGGACACCCCGTTCCTGGACCGCATGGCCGAGTACGCCGAGCAGCTTCTGCCCCTGGACGCGACCCGCCGCGCGGAGTACCGCGCCTGGGAGGCCGCCGGGCTGCTGGGGGAGTACGACCGCGACCGGGAGCAGCGCTGGAACAGCCAGCGCAGGCTCTACCGGCTCCTGGTCGCCGCCCTCACCGGGCAGCCGGTGGAGGACCCCTTCCGACCCCACCCCGACCCGTGGGTGGAGGAGTGGTCCGGGTACCTGCACACCCAGGTGGACGGGCTCGCCCTCCAGCTGATGGTCACCCCGGGCATGAAGGGCCCCGAGGAGGCGCGACAGGAGCTGCGCGCCTTCCTGGCCCGGGCCGAGGAGGCCTGGCGGTACCGCGGGGGTTCCTGAACGGCCGGGCGCCCGGAGGCGGCCGGAATGCGGCAGAAAGGGGCCGCGCGGGTCGACCGGCGTCATCCGCGGGATCGCCTGCCACCACGTCTCGGACACCTACATCGCGCTGTTCACGCACTTCATCCCGTGCGGGGTGTGGGAGGCGGTCCACATCATCGAGGGTCTGCTGAAGAACACGTCCGAGGTGAAGCCGACCACCGTGCACGTGGATACCCAGGGCCAGTCCCAGCCGGTGTTCGGGCTCGCCCACCTGCTGGGCTTCGACCTGATGCCCAGGATCAGGAACTGGAAGGGCATGACCTTCTACCGGCCCAGCAAGACCACGGAGTACGCGCACATCGACGCCCTGTTCGGCGAGGTGGGCAAGCACCCAATCGACTTCGACCTGATCGAGTCGCAGTTCCGCCACCTGATGCGGGTGGCCGTCTCCGTACGCGAGGGCGCCATCTCTTCTTCCACGCTGCTCAAGCGGCTGCGGTCGGGCTCCAAGAAGAACGCCACCTACGCCGCCTTCCGCGGGGTCGGCCGTGTGATCCGCACCGTGCGGCTGCTGCGCTACCTCTCGGCCAGGCCGCCTGATGCCGGGCGCGGCCGGAGCGAGCGGCGAGACGATGAACACCCCCGTGCAACCGTGGAGCCCGGGTCAGTGCCGGGTGCAAGACTGCCCGGCATGATCGAACCGAACCCGAAAGCGGACCTTCTCCGATACCTGCAAGAGGCGCGTGACGCCCTGTTGTGGAAGCTCGATGGGAACCCGTCTTTGGACTTCGAGTTGCTGGCCGGGCGATTCTTCCGACGCGAAACCCAAAGTGGTGCCGTTCGCCAAGCATGGCGAACGGCACCAGAGGGTGAGGAGGAGAACTACTCACCCAGCCAGGAGCGGACGGCCATCCGATCTACGCCACCTTCTCGGGCGAATCCCGCTTCCGTTCGGTCGCCAGCCGGGATCAACTGTCGGGCGGCCTGTCGGAGACCAGGTGGGCCTGTTCAGACGCAGATCACGATCTTTCCTCGGATGCGTCCGCGCTCGGCGTGCGCGTGGGCGTCGGCGATCCGCTCCAGGGGGTAGGCCTGTTCGATACGGGGTGTGTAACGGCCTTGCCCGCCCAGTTCCGCCGCCGCGGACAGGAGAGTGGAATCGTTCTCCGCGTTGACCACATGCGTGCCCAGGCGCTGCCCGCCCGCGTGGTCGGCGACCGTCGCGACGCGCTTCGGGTCACCTGTGATCGCGACGAGTTCGTCCAGGGAGCCGGAGGCCGCGGTATCGAGCACGATGTCGACGCCGTGCGGAGCGAGGGTGGTGAGGCGCTGCGCGAGGCCGGGGCCGTAGGTGGTGGGAACGGCGCCGAGAGAGGTGAGGAACTCGTGGTTGCGTTCACTGGCTGTCCCGATCACAGTGGCACCTTGCGCCACCGCGATCTCGACCGCCGCGCTGCCCACGCCTCCGGCGGCGCCCTCGACGAGAAGGGTGCGCCCCGCGAGGGAACCGAGCGCGTTCAGTCCACCCATCGCGGTCACTGACGCGAGACCGGCACCAGCGGCCTGCTCGTCGTTCCACGTGGCGGGGGTGTGCGCCCAGGCCGAGAGGATGAGCAGCTTTGCGGTCGCCCCGGTGACACCGCCCAGTCCGAAGACACGGTCGCCGATGCTCACCCCCTGCACCCCGTCGCCGATCTCGTCGACCACACCGGCGCCGTCGCGCCCGGGAATGGCGGGCAGCTCCAGGGGAATCAGCTGGTGCAGGGCGCCGGCGCGCAGCTTCCAGTCGATGGGGTTGACGCTGGCCGCCGCGACGCGGACACGGATCTCACCGGGTCCGGGGTGGGGGTCGGGGGCCTGCTCGATCACCAGGTTCTCCGCTCCGCCGTATTCGTGGAACCGGGCTGCGCGCATAATGGTCTGCCTTACTTTGACGGGCCGGAATGATGTGTTCATCCGACGCTCGTCACTCTAGGACCTGACGTTGACGTGAGGTGCAAGCCGCAACTGCCGCCCGGCCGGAGGAGGGCAGGCGCGGATGGGTGAGGTTGCCGAGCGGGCGGGGGTGAGCGTGGGGGCCTGCGCCACTACGAGGGATCACACCGCCCGTCACGGTCGACACCCCCATGCGCCCTCGGGCGGGCTCGGCGATCCCGGCACGACGCGAGGACTGCCGTGCGTACTTGAACCGCGTGAACGCCCTCGGGTCCGCCACCCGGGTCATGATCAATCTCGGCGCCGGCAACGGTTCGGTCGGCCCCCAGGGCCGCCCCCGGAGCCGGTATTGCTAGCCTGAACCTGACGTCAACGTGAGGTACGAGCGGGAAGGGAGTGACCTGCGTCATGCGCATCGGACAGCTTGCCAGGCGGTCAGGGGTCAGCGTGCGGGCCCTGCGCTACTACGAGGAACAGCGGCTCCTGGAATCGGCGCGGACGTCCGGTGGGCAGCGTGACTATCCCGACGAAGCCCTGGAGCGGGTCCAGCTCATCCAGGACCTCTTCGCGGCCGGCCTCTCCAGCCGTACCGTCGTCGAACTCCTGCCGTGCGTGAGCACCGGCGTCGCGACCCCCGCCATGCTCGACCAGCTCATCATCGAACGCGACCGCATCGCCGCACGCATCCAGGACCTGACCCGGGCCAAGACCAAACTCGGCCGCGTGATCGAGAATGTGATCGCGGCGAACGTGGTGCAGGACTGATCAACCCGTCGCGAGGGATGGGGCCCCTCACGATGCCGCTTGGCCGACCGCGTGGCCGCCTGCTCCGGCCCCACGTCCTCGGCCAGCCCTAGGCAACCGCGAACATGCCCGGCCACGACCAGCGGGACATCTTCGATCTTCGGGAAGTAGCCGCGCCGCTGGAAGGACTTCGGCCACACCACCAGCGCCAGCAGATGACGCTCATCCTGGGTGCGCTCGCGCGCCCACCCGGTCTCGGTATCGGTCGGCGTGAACGTGGATGGCCGGGCGACATCGCCCGGTGGAATCCTCCGAGGGGCCCTCGCGGCTGGCACCGGCGGCGAAAGGGGTCAACAGCCCCCTCCTCCTCCGCCGCCGTCACCACCCCCGCCGGACCCGCCGTCGCCGCCGCCCCTGTGACCGCTGTCCGACCGGCTGCCGCCGTAGCGGAAGTCGTTCACGATGGCGACGACGCAGACGACCAACGGGACCACACCGACGACAACGATGGCCACCACCGCCAGAAGCACGTCGAGAACGCTCATGCCCGTATCCTCCCCGCGTACGGCGCGCGGTACCCCAGGCGCACCGTCCGGGCCGGAGCGTCAGACCAGCCAGCGACCGTCGCGGGTGTCGCCGAGTCCCAGCCGGGCTCGGTCGCCGTGGTCGCAGCCTCTCCCGGCGGGGGTGCGGAGCGCCTCCGTGCCGACCACGAAGACCGCCACGGACCGCGGTTCGGCGGCGGCCTCCGCGTCCGCACGGCCACGGCGGGCGCGAGGGCCTGACCTGACCGGCGCCGTGCCCCCTTTCCGCCAAGCTCCCTTTCCCCGGTGCTCCCTTGCCGCCGTGTTCCGGACATCCCTTGCGCCCCTCTTGCCCCAGGGGCCCGTGTTCTTCGCTATGTCCGGTGGCCGATACTGGGGGTGCCAGTGGCCGGAACCAACGGGGGAGATGCGTGTGACCACCAGCAGTGAGACGGCTTCGGGGCCCTGGACCGACCTGGCCTACAGGAGCGCCGTCGCCGATGACGTCCCCGCGCTCGTCGAGCTGGTCAACTCCTGTTACCGCGGCGACTCCTCCAAGGAGGGCTGGACCACCGAGGCCGACCTGCTCGACGGCCAGCGCGTGGACGCCGGGGGCATGGCCGAGCTGCTGGAGCGCACCAACACGATCGTGCTGGTCGCCGAGGCCGAGGGGCGGAGCGTGGCCTGCTGCGAGCTCCAGCGCGGCGTCAACGGCGCCTACTTCGGCATGTTCTCGGTGCGGCCCGGCATCCAGGGCGGGGGCCTGGGCAAACGGGTCCTGGCCGAGGCCGAGGACACCGCGGTCCGCGAGTGGGGCTGCCGCCTGATGCGGATGAAGGTGCTCAAGCAGCGCCCGGAGCTGATCGCCTGGTACGAGCGGCGCGGCTACACCAACACCGGCAAGACCGAGCCCTTCCCCTACGGTGACACGACTTTCGGTCTGCCCAAGCGTGCTGATCTGGCCTTCGTCGAGCTCACCCGGGAACTGCCCGCCCCCTGACCGATGAGGGCGCGGCCGGTCCGGGGCCCGGCCGCGTCAGCCCTGTTCGAGGTTGGCCGACATCCGCTCCAGCACGTTGACCGCGGTCCGGTACTCCTCGTCGCTGATCCCGCGCGAGATACGGCGGCGGGAGTCGTTCACCCTGGCGAAGAGGGCCTCGTGCGCGGTCTCGCCCGCCGTACTGAGGTTCAGGGAGACCAGGCCCTCGACCCAGCCGCGCTGGCGCAGCTCCTCGACCACCGGGGTGACGCTGTACTCGCCCTCGTCCAGGAACGCGGCGAGCCTGCGGTCCAGGTCGGCGATCGTGCCCGGGTCGGTGTGCAGGGAGTTGAGCACCTGCCAGTGGCGGCGCCCCAACGACTCCACGGCCAGGACCCGGTCCAGGTCGTTCTCGATGAGCCGGTCCAGGTGCTTGAGCCAGTAACCGATCGGCAGGTCGGACATGGTGCTCCCTCCAGTGGGGACTGTGCGGGCGTCCACTCTTCGAGATACGTCGAAGATAGATCGCCGCGCGCCGCACCGCCAACGACCGGGAGCGGTGTCGGTGCGGGGCCCTGGCGCGGCGGGCGGCGCGCACCCGGACCCCGCGCCCTCGGGGGCGGGTCAGGCCCGGCACAGGATCGCGCCGCGCGGGATCACGAACACCCCGTCGGGGTCCTGGCTCCAGGCCGCCCAGCCCGCCGAGACCCGCTCCAGCTCCTCCCGGGTGGCGTGGCCCTCCGCGACCGCCTGGCGGCCCATGTCCGACTCCAGGATCCGCCTGGACCACATGCCGCCCCACCAGGCGCGGCGCTCGGGGGAGGAGTGGTTCCACACCTCGGCCACGTAGGTGACGTCCCCGAATCCGGCCTCGCGGGCCCAGGAGACCATGCGCCGCCCCGCGTCGGGCTCGCCGCCGTTGGCGCGCGCGACGCGCTGGTAGAGGTCCATCCACGCGTCCAGCTCGGGCAGGCGCGGGTACCAGTACATGCCGGAGTAGTCGCTGTCGCAGGCGGCCACGACCCCGCCCGGCCTGGCCACGCGGCGCATCTCGGCCAGGGCCCGGACCGGGTCGGCCACGTGCTGGAGGACCTGATGGGCGTGGACCACGTCGAAGGCGTCGTCGGGCAGGTCCAGGTCGTGGACGTCACCGACCCGGAACTCGACGTTGTCGACCCCGGCCTCCCGCGCGCTGGCACGGGCCAGGTCGACGGCCTCGGCCGAGGCGTCCACGGCGGTGACCCGCCCGGGAGCGACCCTGCGGGCGAGGTCGGCGGTGATGCTGCCCGGACCGCAGCCCACGTCCAGCAGCGAGCGGCCGGGGACCATCTGGTCGAGGGCGTAGGCGGCGGAGTTCTCCGCGTCGCGCCAGCGGTAGGAGTCGGTGACCGTCGGATGCTGGCCGTGGGTGTAGCGCGTCATGGGAACGCCCTCTCGTGGGTCGCAGACTGGAGCGAACACCTCGGACCCTACACCGTCATCTCTCTTAATGAGATTCCATTCTCATCATTCGAGACACAGAATGGGGTGTCCCTGTGGGGAGGCGGTTCTCCCGAAGCCGCGGGGAAGGCTGCGCACGGTCGGGCGAGACCGACAAAACTCCTGGGAAAAACCTCGCCGGGGCCGATGAGTTCCGCCGCACGGACGCGTCATCACGGGTAGGGCGGGCGCGCGCAGGACCGCGCCGCACACGGAGAGGACCAGACCATGACACGGCTCAACAAGATCACCCCCTGCCTGTGGTTCGACACCCGCGCCGAGGAGGCGGCCGACTTCTACGTGGGCCTGTTCGACAACTCGCGCATCCTGCGGGTCCGGCACTTCGGCCCCGAGGGCCCCCGGCCCGCCGACATGGTGCTGACCGTGGACTTCGAGATCGACGGCCAGCAGATCACCGCGCTCAACGGCGGCCCGGAGCTCACCTTCTCCGAGGCGGTCTCCCTCCAGGTGATCTGTGACAGCCAGGAGGAGTCCGACCACTACTGGGCCAGGCTCAGCGAGGGAGGCGAGGAGGGCCAGTGCGGCTGGCTCAGGGACCGCTTCGGCTTCTCCTGGCAGGTCTTCCCGGCCGAGCTCGACGACCTGCTGGCCGACCCCGACCCCGGCCGAGCCGGGCGCGCCATGCAGGCCATGCTCAAGATGGGCCGGATCGACCTGCCCGAGATCCGCCGGGCCGCGGACGCGGCCTGACCCGCGGCGGCCGTCCGCGCCGGGAGGCGGCGGCGCGGGCGGCCGCGTCCGGGATCAGACCCGGATGAGGGACAGGTAGGCGAAGCCGATCGTCTCCCGGGTGCCGCGCAGCCAGAAGTCCCGGTGCCGGTCCGCCCTGGCCCGGACCCCGTCGGCGTCGGGGGAGTCGGGGTTGCGCTCCAGCCACTCCTCCCACCCCCGGGAGTGCCGCGACTCGAAGTCGTCCCACTCCTCCAGGGTGGCCTGCGACAGCGCCCGCAGCCGGAAGCCGTGGGAGAGGGCGAGGTCCACCAGGTCGGGCAGCGACCGGTACTGGGCGCGCGGGATGTCGGTCATGGCCTCCAGCTCCGCGGGCGTAGGCTCGCGTAGCCAGAAGCACTCGCCGAACAGGAACCGGCCGCCGGGCCGGAGCAGGTCGGCGACCGCCTCCAGGGCGTTGGCGGTGTGCGTCACCGGGTCGCCGCCCCACACGTGGCTGGCGCCGTTGTTGACCACCACGTCCGCGTGCGTGCCGGACCAGGTGCCCGCGTCGCCGACCGCGAGTTCGACGCGGTCGGCCAGTCCGCGGGCCCGGGCGTTGGCGCGCCCGTGCTCCACGGACTCCTCGCCGAGGTCGATGCCGAACCCGGTGGCGGCCGGCTCGCTCTCCAGGGCACGCAGCAGCAGCTCGGCCCAGCCGCAGCCGATGTCGACGATCCGCCTGCCCTCCAGGGAGTCCAGGTCGCGGATCAGCCTGGCGGCGTGGGCGTCGGAGAGCGGGCCGTTGAAGTCGGCGTCGCGGTACAGGGGAGGCAGGGGTGGTGTGGTCATCGGGACACTCTGGTGCGGACGCCACCGGCCGTCCACCCGTTTTCGGGGCGCGGAGCCGCCCGTCCCACGAAGGACCCTGCGGGCACGCCGGGGCCCGGACCGGCGGGACTCCGCGACGAGGACCCGCGTTGAGGGCGTCGGTCCGGGTCGGCACAGGAGGCGGTCGGGTATTTCCGGTGCGCCGACGCGGCGACGGCGTCTAGACTGCCGCGCATGATGGCAGTCGCAGTCACGGAGTAGGCGGGCGTCCGCGCCCGCCGCGCGCCGCGCCCTGTCCTGGGAGGACGGGCGGGGCCTGCTCGGCGTACCGCGTGGGCGGAACGGCTTCCCTTCCGTTCTCGGCCCGCCTCGACGCGGGCCCGACCCGATCGGCCATCACACATGAACTCTTCTCGAACTCCCGACGCGCGCCTCGGCCGCCGGGAGCGCCTCACCTCTGCCCGCCGCTGGTGGGCGCTCGCTGCGGTGTCGATGCTCCAGTTCCTCATCGCCGTGGACGTCACGGTCGTCAACATCGCCCTGCCCTCCATCGGCGCCGACCTGGGCGCCGGTCCGCAGGGCCTGACCTGGGTCGTCGCCGGTTACACGCTGGTCGGCGGCGGCCTCCTGCTGCTCGGCGGGCGCGTCTGCGACCTGCTGGGGCGGCGGCGCATGCTGCTCCTGGGCGCCGCCCTGTTCGGCGCGGCCTCGCTCGTCGCGGGCGCGGCGCCGGACCTGCCCTGGCTGTTGGCCGCGCGCTTCGGGCAGGGGGCCGGTGAGGCGCTCGCCTCTCCGGCGGCGATGTCGCTGATCGCCATGCTCTTCCCGGCCCCCCGGGAGCGCGCCAGGGCGCTCGGTGTCTGGGGCGCGATCTCCAGCTCCGGCCTGGTCGGCGGGGTGCTGCTGTCCGGCGTGATTACCGAGCTGCTGCACTGGCGGTGGATCTTCCTGGTCAACCTCCCCGTCGTCGCCGTGGTCCTGGTCGCGGTCCCGCTGCTGGTCGCGCCCGACCGCGTTCGCGGCGCAGCGCGGAGGCCCCGGGGCCCGGCCACCGCGCCTGGCACCGGACGGTGCCGCCCCGACGTCCTCGGCGGGGTGCTGCTGACGGCCGGTCCGCTGGCCCTGGTGCACGGAGTGCTCCAGGCGGCGGAGCACCCCTGGACGGAGCCGCGGGTGTTCGTCCCCGTGCTCGCGGGCGCCGCGGCGATGGGGCTGTTCGTCCTCGTCGAGGCCAGGTCGCGCAACCCGCTGGTGCCGCTGTCCTTCTTCGCCGACCGGACCAGGCTGGTCGCCAACGGGGCGACGGTGCTGCTCAGCGCGGCGCTGTCGACCTCCTTCCTGCTGGTGACGCTCTACCTCCAGCACGTGCTGGGGTTGAGCCCCTTGCAGGCGGGGCTGGCGTACGTGCCGTTCTGCGCGGCGATCCTGGTCTCGGCGACCGTGGTCGGCCGGGTCATCGACGCCCTCGGCGTCTCCGGGGCGGCGATCGCGGGCCTGCTGTCGGCCGCTGCCGGAACCGCCTGGCTGTCGCGGCTGCCGGTCGACGGCGACCTGTGGACCGACGCCATGCCCGGCATGGTCCTGGTCGGCGTCGGCATGGGCGTCGGTCTCATCGCCCTGCAGAACACCGCCCTGCACGGGGTGACCGAGGCCGACGCGGGGGTCGCCTCCGGCGTCCAGCGCTCGGTCGACCAGCTCGGCGGGGCCACCGGCATGGCCGTTCTCGTCGGCACGGCCGTCGCCGCGGGCGCCTCCGGAGACGTCGCCGCCTCCGTGGAGGGCTACCGCACCGCCTTCACCTGGGCGACCGTCGGCGTCCTGCTCGCCACCGCCGGTGTCGCCCTGTCCGCATGGCGGCCCGTCCGCGCCTGATCAGCGCTGCACCCTCCGGGGCCGCCTGTTCCGCGGCGGCCCCGGAGGCTCTGTCCAGCGGGTCCCTGACGCGGTGACCGCGAAGGCTCACCGGCCCGCTCCTTGCGCCGTGATCACCGGGGGTTGAGCCCCTCACGCGCGCAGAACTCACGGAAAACCCAGTAGCGGGTCACCGCAATGCGCAGTCCCCGCAGTACCCCGCGCCCGGAATCCGGTAGTACAGGCAGCACGTGGTGCGCCGGAACACCCCCAGCCCCGAGGCGTCCACCCCGGTGTGACCGCCGGTCCCGGCCAGGGACGGACGCCCCAGCAGGTCCGCGGCCACCTCCTCGGCC
The DNA here is from genome assembly GCF_965343085.1 of Nocardiopsis synnemataformans. Classification (NCBI taxonomy): domain Bacteria; kingdom Bacillati; phylum Actinomycetota; class Actinomycetes; order Streptosporangiales; family Nocardiopsidaceae; genus Nocardiopsis; species Nocardiopsis synnemataformans. Next base: position 24,298 of record NZ_CBDRFA010000086.1, read on the forward strand.
CGCGCGCGCACCGCGGGCCGGTCCGCGCCCAGGGCGCGCACGGCCCCGGCCAGGGCGGCGGCGGTGTTGCCCCGCAGCAGCCCCGGCGCCACCCTGCCCACCCCGGCCAGTCCCCGTGCCGCACGCACCAGGACGCCGAGGACCACCGTGCGCTCGACCCAGTCGGCCAGTTCCGCCGTCCCGCCGGTCGTCGTCGCGGCCCCGTCCTGCGAGGTGCGCAGCACCACCGGCCCCTCCCGGTGCGGGTCCCAGTGGAAGCGCGCCGCGTCCACCAGCACCCCGTGGCACAGCCCGGCCGCCAGCACCGGTGACAGCAGCCGCGTCGCCAGCCCCTGCTGGAACACTGACGCCGCCACCCGCCACTCCACCACCGCGTCCGGCCGTCCCGCCAACTCCGCCAGGCGGTCACGCACACGCTCCACCTCGGCCGCGAGGACGCGGGACGCCAGCGCCTCGCGGCCTCCCAACGGCAGCCACCCCGGGCCGGGAGGGGCCGTCTCCACGGCGAACATCATGTTGACCCGGCCGACCTGCGCCAGGACCGGCCGCACCGCCGTCGTCCCCGCTCCGCCCACCCCCGTACCCGCCTTTCTCCCCCCGGCCGTGCCCGAGTGGTGCCAGCACCACCGGCACTCCACGTGCTGATGGGTTCGTGCCTTCCGGCCGCCGAACCTAGATTGGTTGCGTGACCGGTCAGAGCACGCGCGCCAGCGCCAGGAACGGCGGGAGAGGGGGGTTCCCCACCGCCCTCGCCGGTCTGCCCCGCGTGGCCGAAGCCTACGGGTCCGGCTGGCGTGTGCGCGTGGTCGAGGTCCTGCACCTGATGACCTCGCTGGCCCTGGCCCTGTGCTACCTGGTGCCCGCGTTCATGCTGGTCGCCTCGGCCACCTGGGCCGGCTTCGCGGTCTCCGGCCCCTGGCTGCCCGAGGTGTCCCGGCTCGTCCCCGACCGGATGCTCTCGGACTCGCTCTCCTTCCTGGTCGGCCTCCCCGCCCTGGCGACCCTGCTGGCCCGCCTGTCCTGCCGGGTCCAGCGCAACCGGCTGGACACCGTGTTCGGGATCGTGGAGACCAGCCCGCCCGACCCCCTGGCCCACGACAAGCCGCTCGTGCGCACCTGGCGGTTCGTGTTCGGCCGCGACGCCTGGTCGGCGGTCGTCTACAGCACCGTCGCCGGGTTCCACGGCCTGCTGGCCGGGGGCGTGGTGGTGGCGCTGGTGGTGTGCGGCGGGGCGTCGGTCGTGGGCGCCCTGATCGGCATCGTGTTCGTGCTGGTGCTGGGCTCCCCCGGTGACCTGGTCGGCCCCCTGGTCCTGGTCGTGTTCGGGCCGCTGTGCGCCCTCGTCGGGCTGCGCCTGGCCCCCTACATGGTCGCCACCGAAGTCCTTCTGCACCGCAGGCTGCTGTTCGAGGCGCCCGAGGTGCGCATCCGCCGCCGCCTGATCCACGTCCAGGACAGCCGCCTGCGCATGGTGGACGCCGCCGAGGCCGAGCGCCGCCGCATCGAACGCGACCTGCACGACGGTGCCCAGCAGCGCCTGCTCGCCCTGACCATGACCCTGACCCGGGCGCGCTCGCGCGTGGCCACCGACCCCGACACGGCCCTGGATTTGATCACCGAGGCCCAGCGCGAGTCCCGGGAGGTCATGGACGAGCTGCGCCAGGTGGCGCGCGGGCTCCATCCCCGGGTCCTGACCGACCACGGACTGGGCGCGGCCCTGCCCGTGGCCGCCGGGCGCGCCCCGGTTCCCGTGCGGGTGGACGTCGAGTTCGAGGAACGCCCCTCCCCGCGCGCCGAGGGCGTGGCCTACTACGTGGCCTGTGAGGCGCTCGCCAACGTCGCCAAGCACTCCGGCGCCACCGCGGTCACCGTGGCCGCGGAGCGGGTGGCGCGCCCCGCCCGAAACGGCGGCGACCTGCTGCGGCTCACCGTCACCGACGACGGCTCCGGAGGGGCCGAGCCCGGGGCGGGCACGGGCCTGAACGGCCTGTGGGACCGCGTGGACGCGGTCGACGGCGTCCTGACCATCCACAGCCCGGCCGGTGAGGGCACCGTCCTGACCGCCGACATCCCTTGGGAGGCATGACCGTGTACACCGGTGCGAACCCCGTCCAGCTCGAGGAGAGGGGGCCCAGGGTGGTCATCGCCGAGGACTCGGTGCTGCTGCGCAGCGGGATGGCCCGCCTGCTGGAGGACGCGGGGGTGGAGATCGTCGAGCAGGTCGGCGACGCCGACGCGCTGATGCGGGCGGTGGAGGAGCACCCCGACGTGGACCTGTGCCTGGTCGACATCCGCATGCCGCCCACCTACTCCGAGGAGGGCATCCAGGCGGGTATCGCCATCCGCCAGAAGTACCCGGAGGTGGCGGTGCTGCTGCTGTCCCAGCACGTGGTCAGCCGCTACGCCGCCGATCTGCTCGGCAGCGGTGCCAGCAAGGTCGGTTACCTGCTCAAGGACCGGGTCGCCGACATCGACGAGTTCCTGTCGGTGCTGCGCAGGGTCGCCGGGGGCGGTGCCGCCATCGACCCGGAGGTGGTCTCGCAGCTGCTCAGCCGCCGACGGGACAACGCCCTGACGCGGCTCACCCCCCGTGAGACCGAGGTGCTGGAGCTCATGGCGCAGGGGCTGAACAACGCGGGCGTGGCCTCGCGGCTGACCGTCACCGAACGCGCCGTGGAGAAGCACATCCGCTCGATCTTCACCAAGCTCGACCTGGGCCACGACGACCACGACCACCGCAGGGTGCAGGCCGTGCTGCGCTACCTGCGCGGCGCGGACCGGGACTGACCGCGGACACCAGAGGGGGCGCGAGCCCAGCGAGGAAGGAAAGACAGTGACATTCAAGGCACGGGGCCTGTACGCCTCGTCGAGCAAGGAGCCGCGCAGGTTCCGCGTGGGCCCGTGGCTGCTTCTGGGCGCGGTGCTGGTGCTGGGAGTGGTGGTGGCGACCGCCGTCTCGGTCCTGGGCAACGTCGGTGTGGACCGCGGCAGCCGCAGCGACGCCTACGACGCGCCCCAGGCCGTGGAGATCGAGAACGACACCGGCGGCGACGTCGTCCTCACCGGCGGCTCCGAGCGGGTGCAGGTGGAGCGCACCCTGCGCGCCACCCCCCTCACCAAGCCGGTGGAGGTCATCGAGGAGGACGACGGCGCCCTACAGGTAGAGGCCGAGTGCCTGGGCGTGCTGTTCTTCGATGGCTGCCGGATCGACTACGAGGTCGCGGTCCCGGTGGGGACCGCGGTGACAGTGGAGACGGTCAGCGGCCGGATCAGCGTGGAGAACGTCGACGGCGAGCTGGAGCTGGGCAGCGTCAGCGGCGAGGTGAGGGTGGACGGCAACAGCGGCGACGTCACCGCCGAGTCCATCGGCGGCACGATCGACGTGACCGGGGTGGAGGGTGACCTGGTCGCCGAGACCACCAGCGGTCGGATCACCGCCGAGGGAACGGGTGAGAACCTCCAGGCCGCGAGCACGTCCGGTGACGTGGACGTGTCCGGGTTCAGCGCGCGGACGGTCGTGGCCGAGTCCACCAGCGGCGGCGTCCAGGTGGGCGGGGGCTTCACCGAGGCGCAGGTCTCCACGGTCTCGGGGGGCATCGGGGTCGTCACCGACGACGCCTTCGACCTGCTGAGTCTGGAGAGCGTCAGCGGCGGTGTCGACGTGCGGGTGCCCGAGGGCGTCTACGAGGTCACCGGGGAGTCCGCGTCCGGGCAACGCCACGTGGACGTGGACACCTCCCCGGAGGGGGACGCCCGTATCCAGGCCGACACCGTCAGCGGCACCCTGAGCGTCACGTCGGGTTAGGTCGGCCCGCTCCGGCGCGCTCGAAGCGCAGTGCCGCCCAGTCCGAGTCGATCGGCACCTGGGCGGTACCGCGCCACCCCGAGTCCAGGAGCGGGTCCCAGCCCCGGTCCGCGGCCAGGTCGGTGATGATGGTGCCGCCGCGCCGGGGATAGCACGCCCACAGACGGGTGCGCGGTCCCACCACGTCCAGGACGCGGGGCGCCTCGCGGCCCACGGTGCCCCGGTCCAGGGCGAACAGGTGCACGTCGTCGTAGTCGGCTCCCTCGATGGGGCCCAGGTCGATGTGGATGTCGGGGGGCGGTTCCAGCAGCCGCAGGTAGCGCTCGGGGGCGTTGAGGACGAGCAGCCGGTCGCCGGGGCGCACCCCGAGCCTCTGGGCGAGAGTGCCTGGGTTGTCCGACATGTCCCCCTCCGTTCGTGGCCTGCGGGCGCCCTCGCCCGTCTCCTGGCCACCGTACGGTCCGGAGCCGGGGAAACCGAGTACCTTCCCCGCCCGCACCCCGACATGGCCGTGTTTTTTAGGATGTTCCCATGACAGATGAAAACGGCGTACTGCGCTGGGGCGTGCTCGGGACCGGCGGCATCGCGCACTCCTTCGCCGAGGCGCTCGGGTCCACCCCCACGGCCCGGCTCACCGCGGTCGGCTCGCGCACCCCGGATCGGGCCGAGGAGTTCGGCCGGTCCTGGGACGTCCCCGAACGCCACGGCAGCTACGAGGACCTGGCCCAGAGCCCGAACGTGGACGCCGTGTACGTGGCCACCCCCCACCCCTGGCACCACCCCAACACCCTGACCTGCCTCAGGGCGGGCAAACACGTCCTGGTCGAGAAGCCCATGGCGATGAACGCCCTCCAGGTCTCGCAGATGGTCGAGGCGGCCCGCGAGGGCGGCCTCTTCCTGATGGAGGCGATGTGGACGCGCTACCTGCCCGCCTCCCGCCTGGTTCGCGAACTGGTGGAGGACGGCGCGATCGGCGAGGTGCGCTGGCTCTCGGCCGAGTTCGGCTTCAACGCCCCCTACGACCCCGACCACCGCCTCTTCAACGCCGACCTGGGCGGCGGCGCCCTGCTCGACCTGGGCGTGTACCCGCTGGCCTTCGCCTCCCAGCACCTGGGCGAGCTGACCGTGGTGGGCGCCACCCGCCACCTGTCGCCCGACCGGATGGTGGACACCGCCACCACCGTGCTCGTGCGCGGCGAGAACGGGGGCACCGGCTCGCTGTCGTGCGCCTCGCGGACCACGCTGCCCAACCGGGGAGTGCTGGCCGGGACGAAGGGGCGGCTGGAGATCCCGAGCTTCTGGATGGCCACCGACGTGGTGCTGCACCGCGACGGCCACGAGCCGGAGGCGTTCTCCCGCCCCTTCCGCGCCAACGGCTACGAGTACGAGGCCGAGGAGGTCGCGCGGTGCGTGGCCGCCGGCGAGCGGGAGAGCCCCGACATGCCCTGGGCCGAGAGCCTGCGCCTGGCCCGGATCATGGACCAGATCCGCGACGTGGGCAGCCTGGTCTACAGCCCGGCCACGGTCAAGGCCGTGCCCCTGGCATGAACCCGGCCGCTCCCTCCCTCTCCCTCTTGGGAGCGATCCCATACGCGGGTTCCCCGGCGCCCGCGGGAAGGTCCCCACCTTCCTGCGGGCGCCGCCGCGTGTGCAGGAGGCGTCCGGCGGTGGCCCGCGCCAGGGCGGGCACGCTCATGCGGACCACCATCAGCAGGGCGTCGCGGGGGCCGACCTCGTGGGCGAAGTAGTCGTCGAGCGCGAGGTGGCCGCTGCGGGGCCGGGTGCCGTAGATCCGGCCGTCGAACACGCGGTAGGCGTCGTGGACGAGCAGCGTGTCGGGGTCCAGGTTCGGCCCGTCGCCCAGCCACTCGGCGGCCTCGCCCGCGACGCGCCGGACCCGAACGGGGAGGGGCCGGAGCTCGTTGGGGAAGACGCGCGCGTCGCCCAGGCTCTGGCGCCATGCGGCGTAGACGGCCGGGTGACGGGTGCGCAGGACGACGTAGGTGGTCCGGAGCGGGTGGGCGAGGATCTCGCGGGCCAGGAAGTGGGTCATCAGGGCCGCGGACAGGCCCGAGCGGCGGTGGGCGGGGACCACACCCGCCGCGTCCAGGTACACGGCGCGCCGGGAGGCGAAGCGGCGGCGATGGTAGCCGCCCCAGCCGACGGGGGAGCCGTCGGGGCCCAGGATCAGTGCCAGGGAGGAGACCTGGTCGAAGAACCCCGCGTCGATCCGGGCGCGCCAGTAGGACGAGTGGTCGGCGCCGAAGGCCCGTGCGGCCAGGTCGCGCAGGACGCGGTGCAGGCGTTCCCGGCAGGGCGGTGACAGGGCCGCGGGGGAGTCCCAGCGGGCGAGGCGGTAGCCGGGGCACAGGTCCCGGACGGTGGGCGGCGCGCTCAGGTCGCGCAGTTCGGGGCCGTGGTCGTGGACGGTCACCTGCACCACTACTTTCACTACTCTCCGGAAGTAAACGACTCCCTAAAGTAGTGGTTTTGGCGCGCGTTCGGGCGAACTCCGCCCGATCAGGAGAAGGTCGGGCTACGATTGCCGCACAGGGATTTCCCACGAGGGGTAGGCGGGTATGTGCGCACAACCGGTACCGGACTGGCTCTTCCCTCCGGACAGAGGCTTCAGAGCCGAGGACTTGGACTCTATACCTGACCTGCCCCCCCATACAGAACTGATCGACGGAAGCCTCGTTCTCGTGAGCCCCCAGAAGGTGTTCCACAGCGCATTGCTGGATGTGCTCGTGGCTGGACTGTATTCCTCGACTCCGTCCAGGTACCGCGTGCGTCGCGAGATCTCCCTGACTCTGGCACCCAGCCAAAGGCCGGAGCCGGATCTCATGGTTGTCGAGGCCGAGAGTTCCACAGGCAAGGACCAGACAGGTTACACACCGGAGTCTGTGTTGCTTGTCGTTGAGGTGGTTTCGCCCGAATCAGCAGTACGTGACCGAAAGCGAAAGCCCCTTCTGTATGCAGAAGCAGGCATTCCTCACTTCTGGCGCGTTGAGGACAATGATGGCGATCCTGTTGTCTACGTCTATGAGCTGGATCAGGTGAAGACGTGCTATGTCCCGATGGGAATCCACCACGGGCGTTTGAAGGTGGAACAGCCCTACCCCATTGACGTCGATCTCAGTGAGGTGCAGCGGCGCATCTGAGATCCTCAGGTCCGACACGCCGCGCGGCCGAACCTCTCCGAGAGGCGGGACATGTGCTCGCGCAGTTCGGCGGGCTCCTCCACCTCCATCTCCACGTCGAGCATGCCCAGGTAGCAGGCCATGTGAAGCAGCGAGTCCCCGGAGCACACCAGCACGCACGAGTGCTCGTCCACCGGTTCGATCCGTCCGAAGCCCGCCGCCGTGCGCTCGGCCTCCCGCGCAGGGACCAACAGCCTGATCCGCGCCTGCACGGGCCACATGTGCACGTCGATGCGCTCCCGGAGGTAGGCGGCGACCCCCTGCTCGGGCGGGTCGCGCGGGGGCACCCGGGGACCGGTCGGCGTGAGCGGGCGCATCCGGTCCACCCGGAAGGTGCGCCAGTCGTCGCGTTCGGTGTCCCAGGCCACCAGGTACCAGCGCCGCCCGCGCGCGACCAGCCGGTGGGGCTCCACCACCCGGCGCGAGGCGCTGCCGTCGTGGCGCTCGTAGTCGAAGCGCAGCCGCTCGCTGTCCCGGCAGGTGGCGGCCACCAGCGCCAGAACGTCGGCGTCGACCGTGGGCCCGTCGGAGGGCATGGGGACGGTGAAGGCGCCCAGGGCGTCCACCCGGCGCCGCAGCCGCGAGGGCAGCACCTGCAACAGCTTGGCCAGGGCGCGCACCGAGGTCTCCTCGATCCCCGACACCCCGCCCTGGGCCGCGGTGCGCAGCCCCACCGCGACCGCCACGGCCTCGTCGTCGTCCAGCAGCAGCGGCGGCAGGGCGGCGCCCGCGCCGAGCTGGTAGCCGCCCCCGGTGCCCATGGTGGCCTGGATGGGATAGCCCAGTTCGCGGAGGCGGTCCACGTCGCGGCGGACGGTGCGCGGACTCACCTCGAGGCGGTCGGCGAGTTCGCCGCCCGGCCAGTCCTTGCGGGTCTGGAGCAGGGACAGCAGGCGCAGCAGGCGCGCGGAGGTCGCTCTCATGAGCGCAGTGTGCCAGGAGTGGAGGACGGTTTCGGTCCTCCACTCCTGCCACCGGCCGGTCGGGCGGAATGCTCGGGGCGGGGGAGTGGCACCTCAGCGGGTCACGGCGACCGCCTCCACCTCGACCAGCTGGTCCTCGTAGCCGAGCACGGACACCCCGAGCAGGGTGCCGGGCGCGTCGTGCTCGCCCATGTGCGAGCGCACCACCTTCCAGGCCGCCACCAGGTCCTCCTGGCGGCTGGAGGCGACGTAGATCGTGGTCTTGACGACGTCGGTCAGGTCGGCGCCGGCGTCGTTCAGGGCGGTGCGCAGGTTACGCATGACCTGTTCGGCCTGGCCCGCGTAGTCGCCGACCGCGACGGTGCGGCCGTCCTCGTCGAGCGGGCAGGCGCCCGCGGTCCACACCACGCGCGCGGGCGCCTGGGCCGTGGCGGCGTAGGCGTACTCCACGGCGTCGGTCAGGGTCTGGCTGCGGATCAGTCGGACGGCGCTCATCGGGCTCCCGGAGTCGTGTCGGTCGGCGGCACCCCGACCAACGAGCGGGCGCGGGCCGCGGGTTCCGGTTCTGCCCAGGGCAGAGGCGCGGCCTCCCCCGACAGGAGGGGGCGAACCCGGTCGGCGCTCGGCCGCACCGGTTCCGCCGACACGTGCCGCCCACTCAGACCCGGTCGGGGATCAGGACGCTCAGGCAGGTCACACACGCCTCCAGCTTCTCGAACTCGGAGATGTCCACCGGCAGCACCCGCCACCGGTCGGCACTCAGTTGGTGGATCGTCTCGTGCGCCGCGGCGCTGACCAGCACGTCGCGCCCGCCCAGGGGCAGCACGTGCGCGCCCCGCTCCTCGGTCGCCCGGCGCACCGGAGGCAGCGCGTCGGCCTCCACCAGCTCGGGCAGGCCCACGAGCGTGCCGTCGGGCAGCGCGGTCACCGCCGACTTCAGGTGCAGCGCCGCGCCCAGACCCACGCGCACGACCTCCCGGCCCAGCGGCTTGAGCAACTGTTCGAGCTGGGCGGCGCCCTCGGCGTCGGTGCGCCCGCCCACCCCCACGTAGACGGTCGAGCCCACCTGGAGCACGTCACCGCCGTGCAGGGTCCCGGGCGCCTCGATCCGCGCCACCCGCAGGCCGAGCGTGCGCGCCACCGCCTCGACCGCCTCCACCTCGCCGCGGCGCTCCTGCGCGCCGGGACGGGTCAGGACCGCCAGGTCCTCGCACACCACCACGGTGTCCTCCACGAACACCGCGTCGGGGTGCTCGGGCGCCGGTTCGACCTCGCACACCCGCCATCCGGCCGAGGCGACGGCCTCCTGGTAGATCGTGTACTGGCGCGCGGCCAGGACCGGGTCCACCTCCGCGCGGGGGACGTGGGTGACGATGCCCCGTGCCAGGTCGGGGCCGGGGCGGCGCATCAGGGCGACCCCGTAGTAGGTGTATCCGTCCATGTACACGTCCTCCAGGGGTGCGGCACCGGGATCTGGGAAGAGCACAACCTATCGCGCACCCGTACCCGTTTTCCGGACGCGGCACGCGGGTCGTTCGGCTTGTTCGCCGGAGCGGGCGGGGGCAGGGTGGTGGTCATGGACGTGATCATTGTCGGCGGCGGGATCGTGGGGACGAGCGCGGCGTTCCACCTGGCCAGGAAGGGTGTGTCCACCGCGTTGGTGGACGCCTCGCACCCCGGGCAGGCCACGGCCGCCGGGCTGGGGGTGGTCTTCCCCTGGCCGCTGCCGTGGGACGAGCCGCCGGTGTGGGACTTCAAGGCCCGCGCGGCCGAGCACTACCCGCGACTGATGGCCGAGCTGGCCGAGGACGGTCAGGCCACCGGCTACGAGATGGTCGGGGGCCTGTCCGTGGACCGCGAGGGGGACGACGCCGGGTTCGACCTGCTGCGCACCCTGTCCGAGCGCCCGGAGTTCGCGACGATGGGCGCGGTGGAGCGCCTGGCCCCGGGCGAGCCACGCGAGCGGTTCCCGCTGCTGCCCGAGCCCTACGGCGGGGTGTTCGTGGAGGGCATGGCCCGGCTGAACGGGGCGGCGGCGCGGGTCGCCCTGTTCAACGCGGCCGAGGAGCGGGGGCTGCGCTACTTCAAGGGGGAGTCGCGCCTGCTGTGGGACGGCCGCCGGGTGAGCGGTGTGCGGGTGGGCAGCGAGGAGCTGGAGGCGCCCGTGGTCGTGGTGGCCGCGGGCGCGTGGTCGGCCGGGCTGCTCGCCACCGCCGGTGTGGACCTGCCCGTGCACCCGGTGCGCGGGCAGGTGACGCGCTTCGCGCTGCCGGGGCGCGACACCCGCGCCTGGCCGGTGGTGCGGTTCGGCGAGCGCGGGTACTTCGTGTCGGCCTTCGGCCCCGACCGGGTGGTCACCGGCGGCACGTGGGAACCGGAGGCCGGGTTCGACCGACGGGTGACGGCGTCGGGCCTGCTGCACAACCTCTCCACCGCGGTCGAGGTGCTGCCCGAACTGGCGGACGCCACGGTGGTGGAGACGCGGGTGGGGTTGCGGCCGTGCACGCACGACGGACGGCAGCTGCTGGGCCCCGTGGAGCGACTGCCCGGTGTGGTGGTGGCGACCGGTCTGGGCAGCGAGGGGCTGACCTTCGGGCCCTTCCAGGGCCTGGTCGCGGCCCGGCTGGCCATGGGAGAGGACCCCGGTGTGGACCTGTCCCCCTTCCGGCCCGACCGTCCCATGACCCCCGCCTGACCCCTCCCGGCTGCGGGAGCGGCCCGGACCGGTCGGCCACCCCGAACGCGGGGGAGGCCCCGTCCGTACCCGGCGGGATCCGGAAGGGAGTTGAGTAGCGGTACTCAGGCGCGTGTCCGGGGGAGCCGACAGCATGGACGCATGAACACCTACACCGTTCCTGTGGACTGTTCGGGAGTGACCCCGTTCAGCCGCGCGCCCCGAACGGTCTTGGGCGGCTGGGACTCGGCTTTCGCATCCGGGTGGCGGCACGCATCCCGTGCGCGGTCCATCCCGGAAGGGCCGGTTCCCTCACGACCCGGCCATGTGGGCGTGGCCAGAGGCGACGGGGAGGCCCCAGACCATCTCACTGGTGGTAAGGGGGCCCCGCACGCTGGCACCACACCCGGCGTCCCAGATCGCACACACATAGTAGCCACACCAGGTTGGCGATAGCAAAACTACCAGCAGATCCCCATCTGGAACGGCGAGCAGCCCGTCCCGCGCCCCTGAGCGGGACGGGCCCGGGGGGGGGGGGGGGGGGGGGGGGGGGGGGGGGGTCGGGGGGGGGGG
>NZ_CBDRFA010000087.1:0-33421 GCF_965343085.1 Nocardiopsis synnemataformans
GGCAGAGCCCAGCCATTCCCGAACCCCGGGCGTTGGTCGCCCTCCGCCAGCCGCTCCCGCCTTTGGTGCCGCTTGTCGTCGGGCACCCTCACCCCCACCGAACGTCTACCGTTTCCTCGCACTCCCGCGCCCTTTCGCGGCAGCGGGCGCGCTTTCGTCGCCGCCAACGACCCCAGACGAGAACAGCGTAGGGGAGAGACCTGATGGCGGCCCCTCCCTGCCCCTCAATTCCTTGTTCTTTTCTCACTGTCGGCCGATTGAGGGCATGCCGAAACGCACGTGGGTGGGATCCCCCCTATTTCCAGGAAACCATCACGGCGCTACCTGCTGCCAGCCCCAACCACCACCTGTGGAAAACCCTGACCACCACCTGCAAAAAACGCATCCACCTACGGAGCCAGGGGGTTTGACCTCAACACCACGGGCGGACCGGCCAGGGCTCCTCCCCCGACCGGCCCACCCTCGAAACACATCACTGGTCGGCGAGGGGCTCCAGGACGAAGACCGGGATCTCCCGGTCGGTCTTCTTCTGGTAGTCGGCGTAGTCCGGGAACGCCGCCACCGCGCGCTCCCACCAGACCGCCTTCTCCTCACCCGTGACCTCGCGGGCCCTCATGTCCTGGTTCACCGTGCCGTCCCGCAGTTCCACGTGGGGGTCGGCGAGGACGTTGAAGTACCAGACGGGGTGCTTGGGCGCACCCCCGAGCGAGGCGACGACGGCGTAGCGCCCCTCGTGCTCCACCCGCATCAGCGGCGTCTTGCGCAGCTTGCCGCTCTTGGCGCCGCGCGTGGTGAGCAGGATGACCCGCATTCCGCGCAGGGTCATCCCCTCCCTCCCACCGGAGCGCTCGATCTGCTCGACCTGGTTGCGCACCCACTCCGTCGGACTCGGCTCGTACTCGCCTTCAAGCGGCATGGAATCGTCTCCCTCGTCGTTGTGCTGGCCGACACCACTGCCAACACCACTGCCCCAAGGGTTCATCCGTACCACGGTGGCGGACGTCACGAAGCGCACGGCCGCCGAACACGCCGGAACCTCAGTCGGGGGTCCGCGCGTCGTGGGTGAGCAGCGCCAACTGCACCCGCCCGGACAGGTCCAGCTTGGTCAGCGCGCTGGACACGTGCGCCTTCACCGTGCCCATGGACATGTACAGCCGCTCGGCGATCTCGGCGTTGGACAGCCCGGCGGTCACCGCCTCGGCCACCTCGCGCTCGCGTTCGGTGAGCAGCGCCAACCGCTCCCGGGCGCGCTCGCGGCGCGAGGGCGCCTCCGTGCGCTCCACCGGGTCGGTTCCGGCCACCCGGTCCATGAGCGCGCGGGCCACGCCCGGCGAGAGCACGGGCTCGCCCGCCGCCGCGCGGCGCACCGCCTCTACGATGCGCTCCGGAGCGGTGTGCTTGAGCAGGTACCCGGCGGCGCCCGCGCGCAGCGCCCGCACCACGGTGGCGTCGGCGTCGAAGGTGGTGAGCACCAGGACCTGGGGCCCGTTCCCGTCGCCGCGCAGCGCCTCGGTCGCCGCGATCCCGTCCGTCCCGGGCATGCGCACGTCCATCAGCACCACGTCGGGGCGGTGCTCGGCCACCGCCGCGGGCACCTCGGCGCCGTCCCCGGCCTCGCCCACCACCTCGATGTCCCCGTCGCCGCAGAGCATGATCCGCAGGCCGGCGCGGACGAGGGGGTCGTCGTCCACGAGCAGGACGCGCACGGGAGTGTTCACGGGCACCACTATGGCACCTCCGTCGTCTCGGGCCAGGGCAGTGCGGCGAGCAGGCGGAACACCCCGTCCTCGGGGCCGTGGCGCAGGGTTCCGCCGTCCAGGGCGACCCGTTCGGACAGGCCGGTCAGGCCCGCCCCGACCCCGGGGATCTCGGCGGGGGCCACCCCCACCGGCAGCGGGTTGACCACCGACACCTCCAGGCCGTGTCCGGGGGCACCGCTGATCCGCACGTCCACCCGGGCCCCGGGTGCGTGCTTGCGCGTGTTGGTCAGCCCCTCCTGCACCAGCCGGTAGGCGGTGCGGCGCACCTGGCCGGGGGGTTCGGCGCCCTCGGGAACGTCGTAGGCGGACCGCACGCGCTGGCCCGCCCGGACCGCCTCCTCCACCAGTCGGGTGACGTCGGCCAGGGCGGGCGGCTGGGGCGCGGCGGTGCCCGCGTGGTCCTCGTCCCGCCCCGGAGCGGTGTCGGCCGCGCGCAGCACCGACAGGACGCCGCCCAGTTCCTCCAGCGCCTGGTGGGCGTTGTCGCGGATGACCCGCACGGCCGCACCCAGTTCGGCGTTCTCCAGCGGCGGCGCCTCGCCCCGCTCGGCGCGTTCGATCCGGTAGGCGAGCGCACCGGCGTGCACCGACAGCAGCGACATGCGGTGGGCGACCACGTCGTGCATCTCGCGGGCGATGCGCTGGCGCTCCTCGGTCCGGGCGGCGGCCAGGCGCCGTCCGCGCTCCTCGCGTTCGCGCCGCACGTCCGCGCGCAGCCGCTCGATGAGCTGGCGCCGGGTCCGGATGGCCACGCCCCAGCCCATGCTCCCTGAGATGAACAGCGTGGCGATGACGAGGACGGCGATGCTGTCGCCGCGGGTGGGCGGGACCATGACGATCCAGGGCAGGCCGAGGAGGACGGCCGCCATCGCCACCACCGCGGCCTGCCGCCAGGGGCGGCGGACGGCGAGGTTGATCAGGGCGACGGCCAGGGCCCCGACCGCCGAACTGGAGACGGCCTGGACCAGGCACAGCAGGACGCCCACACCCAGGGGGTGGCCGCGGCGCCACCACAGCGCGAGGCACGCGACCGCTCCCAGGGCGAGGTCCGGAAGGACGAGCCAGGAGGGCACGTACGCGTACAGGCCCCCGCTGTAGGCCAGGAGGTAGTAGGCCCACGTCAGCGCGGCGCCGAGGAAGAGCAGGGCGTCCAGCACCCACCCCCGCGGGCCCCGGCGCTCTCCGCTGTTCGCGGTGCCACCGGGCGCGGTGTCCGCGCCGTCCGCGTCCGGTGTCGTGTCCACGTACCCCTCCCCCCTCCTTTGCCAAGGGTAGGACGGCCGTCCCCGCGCCGCCTCGGCCGACAGGCCTCCGCCCCGGCGCGGAACTGGCCGACCGGACAGGCAGCCGCGACCGATCGGAGGATGTGCCCGGAGAGGGGCCGCGGGGAGGGTGGCGGTATGAGTGAGAACGCGCCCGCCCTGGAGATGGACGGGCTGACCAAGGTCTTCAACGGCACGACGGCGGCGGACGGGGTGAGCCTGTCCGTGCCGCGCGGGGCCATGCTCGGGCTGGTCGGGCCCAACGGGGCGGGCAAGACCACCTCGTTGTCCATGGCCGTGGGGCTGCTGCGCCCCGACGCCGGGACGGCCCGGGTGCTGGGCGTGGACGTGTGGTCGGACCCGGTCGGGGCCAAGCGCCTGCTCGGCGTGCTGCCCGACGGACTGGCCCTGCCCGAGCGGCTGACCGGCGGGGAGCTGCTGAACTACTGGGGACAGCTGCGCGGGCTGGGCCGGGAGGTGACGCGGGCGCGCGCAGAGGAGCTGCTGCGGGTGCTGGAGCTGGACCGGGCCGAGAGGGACGCGGTGCTGGTGGCCGAGTACTCCACCGGCATGCGCAAGAAGATCGGGCTGGCCACGGCCCTGCTGCACGCGCCCAAGGTCCTGGTCCTGGACGAGCCCTACGAGGCCGTGGACCCGGTCTCGGGGCGGGTGCTGACCGCGATCCTGCGCAGGTTCACCGACGGCGGCGGCACGGTGGTGATCTCCAGTCACGTGATGGCGCTGGTGGAGCAGCTCACCGACCGGGTGGCCATCATCGCCCACGGCCGGGTGCTGGCTGACGGGTCACTGGAGGAGGTGCGCGGGGTGGACACCACCCTGGAGGACACCTTCGTGCGGCTGGTGGGCGCGCGTGGGATGGAGGAGGGTGAGCTGGCGTGGCTGTCCTCCTGATCCGGTTGAAGTTCACCCTGCTGCGGCACTCGGCGACGGGGATGCGGCTGTTCGGAATCATCCTGGTCGTCGGCGGGACCGCGCTGACCTGGTACCTGGCGGTGACGGCGGCCTCGGACGGCGTGCGCGCTGACCTGCTCTGCCTGGCGTTCGCGGTGTGGGCGGTGGGCTGGATGCTCGGCCCGACGGTCGCCAACGGCACGGGGGTGCTGCGCTCGCAGTACTTCGCGCTGCTGCCCCTGGACCGGCGCCGGGTGGGCGCCCTGCTGCTGGCGACGATGTTCGTGGACGTCGGCCCGGCCGTCACGCTGTTGGCCCTGGGCGCGCTCGTGTGGCACGCACTGGCGCTGGACCCGTCCGCGCTGGTGGTGGCGGTGCCGGGGGTCCTGGTGCTGTGGGTGTTCGTGGTGACGCTGTCCCGGCTGGTGTTCCGGGCGCTGGGCGCGGCGATGCACTCGCGGCTGGGCATGGAGATCGCGTCGGTGCAGTGGGGGCTGTTCCTGGCCGGGATCTTCTTCGGGTGGATGGCGGTGCAGCCCGCGTTCCAGGCGACGTTGAGCCTGAGCGAGAACGGTCTGGGCGAGGGCGCGGTGGGCACCGTGCTGGCGGTGCTGCCGACCTCGTGGCCGCTGCTGGCGGTGCAGGCCGCCGCGGCCGGTTCCTGGGCGGTGGCCGCGTCCTGGCTGGGCGGGTTCGCCCTGCTCACCGCGGGGATGGTGGCGGTGACCTGTGTGCTTTTGGCGCCCCGGGTGGCGGCGCGCGGGGTCCGGCGGCGGGGCCGTCCGGGCAGGGTGCTCTCGCGCCGGGCGCTCGCGCTGCTGCCGGACTCCCCGTTGGGCGCGGTCGTCGGCAAGGAGCTGCGCCAGTGGTGGCGCGACCCGTGGCGGGGCCTGGAGCTGCGGTCGGCGCTGTGGGCGGCGCTGTTCATGGGGCTGATGGCCTGGCCCAGCGACCTGTTCTCGTTCTTCACGCCGTTCGCGGGGGTGATCGCGGCCTTCGTCATGGCGCTGGCCACCTCGAACATGTACGGGCACGACGGAACGGCGCTGTGGCTGTCGGTGGTCGGCCAGGACCGGGACACGCTGCGCGCGGACGTGCGCGGCCGCCAGATCGCGATCCTGCTGCTGATCACCCCGGCGGCGACCGTGCTGAGCGCGGTGTTCATCGTGGCCACCGGAACGCACTGGGCGTGGCCGCTGGTGTTCACGGGGCTGGCGGCGTTCTTCGGCGTGGGCAGCGGGGTGGCGCTGCTGTTGTCGGTGGTGGCGCTCTCCCCGGGGGTGGACCCGCAGCTGCGGGTGGACGCCAACGACAGCGGTGACAACACGGTGCAGGTGTGGTTGGCGATCATGATGCTGCCGTTGCTGTGCGCGCCCTCGGTGGTGGCGGCCGTGTTCCTGTCGCTGTGGGGATGGCCGTGGCTGGCGGTGCCGGTGGGTGTGCTCAACGGGGGGTTCGTGGCCTGGCTGCTGGGCCGGATCGCCTACCGGAGGCTGGAGGCGCGGCTCCCGGAGACCTTCACCCGGATCCGGTACGGCCGGACGATCGCGCTCCAGACCGTGCCGGAAGGGAGCGGCTGGCTGGACCGCCTGGAGCGCTCGGCGATCCAGGGCAACGCCGAGACCAAGCCCACGGGCTCCTGAGGGACCGGCGGCCGTGCGACCCGGGACGGGGGCCGCGCGGCCGCCTTCTCGCGTGCGGCCCCGCCCCGAGTGTGACTGGGTGCACTCAGTGCTTCGTTGCACTTGGTGCAATCACCTCCATAACGTGGGGACGTGGACAATCAGCACGAACCGCCCTCGCGCGATCGGCGTGAGGCACTGAAGTCGCGCCACCGCCGCGCCATCGTGGACGCGGCCGCCGCGCTGATGACCGAACGCGGGGACACCGGCTTCACCGTCGACCAGCTCTCCGAACGGGCCGACGTCTCCCGCAGGACCGTGTTCAACCACTTCAGGTCCCTGGACGACATCGTCCTGGAGGTGTTCGGCGAGATGCTGGACGCGATCGTCGACAGCATCGAGGCCAACCTCCCCGCCGCCACCGGGGACCGGCCGGGGAGCATGTTCGACGAGTTCGCGGCGGCGATACGCCAGACCGACCTGGTCGCCCCGATCACCCGGCTCAAGCGCTTCCTCCGGCAGAAGGGGCACGAACCCGCCCCGAGCCAGGCGGCGCTGTTCGAGCGGGCCATCAACGACGTGAGCGTCCGCCTGGCGGCCATCATGACGCGCCGCCACCCGCAGGCCGACCCGCTCGTGGTCGACCTCATGTGCGGCGCGGTCATCAGCGGCGGCACGATCACGGTCCAGCGCTGGGAGCAGACCACCGGAGGGGTCGACAGCGACGACTCCCGCCGGGTCTGGTCCGACCTGCTGGACCGCATGCTCGCCGTGACCCGTGACGGCTACGGGAACGCCGGTCCCCACACCTCCTGAGCGCACACGCGCTCCCTTCCACCCACTCCGTTTGCAGGAACCATGGCTGAATTTCTCTACAGAATCGGGCGTGCGTGCGCACGTCGCGCCCGAACCGTCATCGCGGTCTGGCTGGCCCTCCTGGTGGCCTCCGGCACCGCCTTCCTCCTCTTCTCGGGTGAGCTGGAGGACAGCTTCTCCATCCCCGGGACGCCCACCGACGAGGTGGAACAGCTCCTGTCACAGGAGTTCTCCGGGATGGGCGGCGGCGCGGGCACCGTCGTCTACCAGACCGGGGACGGCTCGGACTTCACCCAGGAGCAGCGGGACGCGATAGCCGACCGCGCCGAACAGGCCACCGAGGTCTCCGGCGTGGAGGGCGCGATGGACCCGTTCGCCACGGAAGAGCAGCGCGCCGACCAGCAGCAGGAGCTGGAGGAGGGCCGCGACGAGCTGGAGAGCGGCCTCGAGGAGCTCGAAGCCGGTCAGGCGGAGCTCGACGCGGGCCGCGAGCAGGCCGAGGCCGCCGGGATGCTCGACCAGGTCGGGCCCGGGCTCGACGCCGAACAGGTCGTGATCGACCAGAACCGCGAGGAACTGGAGGCGGGCCTGGAGGAGCTCGAACGCGGCGAGGCCACGTTGGAGATGGCCTCGGAGATCCGCTCGGTCTCCGAGGACGGCGACACCGCCCTGGTCCGCATCACCTTCAGCGACAGCCAGACGGAGATCACCCCGGAGACCCGTGACGCCGTCATGGAGGTCTTCGAGAGCGACCCCGTGCCGGGCACCACCGTCGACTTCGGCAACGACATGTCCATGACCATGCCCACCCTGGTCAGCGCCGCCGAGGTGATCGGCGTGATCGTGGCCGGTGTGGTCCTGGTGATCATGCTGGGCACCCTGGTGGGCGCGGGCCTGCCGATCCTGACGGCGCTCGTCGGCGTCGGTGTGGCCACCCTGATCGCGATGTCGCTGTCCGGGGTGCTGGAGATGGCCTCGGTGACACCGATCCTGGGCCTGATGCTCGGCCTGGCCGTCGGTATCGACTACGCGCTGTTCATCATCAACCGGCACCGCCGCCAGCTCAAGCAGGGCATCGGCGTCGGTGCGTCCATCGGCCTGGCCAACGGGACCGCGGGCAACGCCGTGGTCTTCGCGGGCACGACCGTGCTCATCGCGCTGCTGGGCCTGAACCTGACCGGGATCGGGTTCCTGGGCCTGATGGGCAGCGTGGCCGCCGTCTCCATCGCCATCGCCGTGTTCATCGCGATCACGCTCGTTCCGGCGCTGCTGTCGCTGGTGGGCGCGCGCATCCTGTCGCGCCGCGAGCGCGCCCGCCTCGCCGAGAGCGCCTCCGACGCTGGTCAGAGCACGGACGAGGCGGAGCGGACCAAGCCGATGTCGACCGGCCGCGCGCTGGCGCAGGCCGCCGTCGCCGTGATCGCCCTGGGCGTGGTCGCCCTGCCCGCCCTCGACCTGCGTCTGGGCATGCCCGACGGCTCCTCCGAGCCCACCGACTCCACCCAGTACCAGGCCTTCACCGCCGTGGAGGAGAACTTCGGCGCGGGGCAGAACGGCACGCTCCTGGTCGTGGCCGAGCTGACCGGGGGACCGAGCGAGGAGGCCGCGGAGCGCAACGCCGAGGAGGAGCAGGCGCTGGTCGCCGAGGAGATCTACTCCCACGACGACGTGGCGGCGGTGGCCCCCGTCGGCGTCTCCGAGGACCACACCCTGGCCATCTTCCAGGTCGTGCCCGTCGAGGGCCCGGCCAGCGCCTCCACCGAGGAGCTCGTGCACACCCTCCGCGACATGGAGCCGATCGAGGGCACCGGTCCGCTGGGCGTCGCGGGCATGGCCAGCGGCAACATCGACATCTCCGAGACGCTGAGTGACGCGCTGCCGACCTACCTCGCGGTGGTCGTGGGCCTGTCCCTGGTGATCCTGCTGCTGGTGTTCCGGTCGATCTTCGTGCCGGTCGTGGCCACGCTCGGGTTCATCCTGTCCTTCTTCGCCTCGCTGGGCGGCGTGGTGGCCGTCTACCAGTGGGGTTGGCTGGGCGGCCTCTTCGGGCTGGAGAACACCGGACCGGTGCTGAACTTCCTGCCCACCCTGCTGGTCGGGATCCTGTTCGGCCTGGCGATGGACTACATGCTCTTCATCGGCACGGGCATGCGCGAGGCCTACGTGCACGGTTCGCCCTCACGGCTCGCCGTGGTGCAGGGCTTCCGGGCCGGCCGCTCCGTGGTCACCGCCGCGGCGATCATCATGATCTCGGTGTTCGGCGGGTTCGTCTTCTCCCACAGCGTCATGATCAGCTCGATCGGCTTCGCGCTCGCCTTCGGCGTGCTCATCGACGCCTTCGTCGTGCGCATGGCGCTGATCCCCGCGCTGATGCACCTGGCGGGGAACGCCGCGTGGTGGCTGCCCAGGTGGCTCGACCGGATCCTGCCCGACATCGACGTGGAGGGCGCCTCCCTGGAGCGCCGTCACCCGCGTGAGCAGGCGGCCGGGACCGGCGAGGACACGGACGGCGACGCGCCGACCAGCGGCGCGTCGGCAGCCGGGGACACGCGTTCCTCCTCCGAGGAGGACACGGACCGGGTGTCCTCCGAGCGGCGCTGAGGCGCACGCGTTCCGAGGGGCCCGGGGGCGGTGGTGACCGCTCCCGGGCCCCTCGCGCTCAGTCCCGGTTCCCGACCCTGTCGAAGACGCCGGTCAGCCCGTCCAGGAAGGCCGAGAGCGCGAGTTCGAAGCTCGCGTCGTCGATCTCGGCGGCGTGCTCGGGCAGCCGGTGGGCCTGGGACAGGTTCGGGTAGCGGTCCCGGTAGACGCGCACGTCGTCGTCGAACCCCCGCGCGAAGGAGTTGGTGGCGGCCCCCACGACCAGGTACTTGGTGGAGGCGCCGATCATCGTGGCGTAGCGGGGCGGCCATCCGGCGCCCACCAGGCCGCCGTGCACGGCGTCGGCGCGGCGCAGCGCCTCCTCGCGGCGCCCGGGCCCGGAGGAGACCACCGGCAGCAGGTGGGGGTGCTCGGCGAGGGCGTCGCGGTAGGAGCGCGCCCAGACGGTGAGGCCCCGGCGCCAGTCCCCGCCCTCGAAGCCCGAGACGTCGATGCGCGAGGTGACCTCGTCCGCGACCTCGGTGAGCAGCTCCTCCTTGGTGCGGTAGTGGCTGTAGAGGGAGGCCGCCTGCACGTCGAGCTCCTGGGCGAGCTTGCGCATGGACAGACCGTCCAGCCCGTCGCGGTCGATGAGCGCGAGAGCCGCGCGGCGGATGCCCGGACGGCTCAGGATCGGCGTCTTGGGTCGGGCCACGGAGGGATCCCCTTCTCCACTGCGGCGGACGGACCGGACCCTCCGGCGTCCGGCCCGATCATCGCACGTCGGCGCACCGTATGCGGCCCCCTGGCGGTGTTCGCGCACCTGGGAGCCCGTCTTCCGGTCCCGTGCGCCCCGGTGTGGGCGTCTGTCCGGAACCAGGCTCCGCACCCGTTTCCTCCCGTTCGGCGGCACCTCTTGCACGCACCCCCGGCAAGACCGTACCCTCAAACCGAACGCCGTTAGGTTATTGGGGAGACAGGCCGTGATCGATTTCTCACTGAGCGATGAGCAGCGCGCCGTACGCGACTGGGTGCGGACCTTCGTCGAGCGGGAGCTGATGCCGCTGGAGAACGAGGTGCTGCGCCGCGAGCGCGAGGGGCACCCGCCCGGCCTCAACGCCGAGGAGCGCACCCGACTGCGCGAACTGGCCCGCAAGTCCGACTTCTGGGGCGTGGAGACCCCGGTGGAGTACGGCGGCATGGGCCTGGACGCGGTCACCGCCGCCATCATCGAGATCGAGTTGGGCAGGACCTTCCTGACCTTCAAGTTCGGCGGCGAGGCCGACAACATCCTCTACCACGCCAACGAGGAGCAGAAGGAGCGCTACCTGCTGCCCACCATCGCCGGTGAGCGCCGCTCCTGCTTCGCCATCACCGAGCCCGGCGCGGGCTCCGACGCCAAGGCCATCCGCACGCGCGCGGTCCGCGACGGCGACGCCTGGGTGATCAACGGTGAGAAGACCTTCATCACCGGCGGCAACGAGGCCGACTTCACCATGGTCTTCGCGGTCACCGACCCGGACAAGGGCGCCGACGGGGGCGTGACCTGCTTCCTGGTCGACCGCGAGGCGGGCTGGACCTCCGAGCCCATCGACACCATGGGCGAGCGCCGCCCGGCCTCCCTGGTCTTCCAGGACGTGCACGTGCCGCACGAGAACATCCTGGGCGAGGAGGGCCGCGGCTTCGAGCTGGCCATGAAGTGGATCGGCAAGGGCCGCTACCTGCTGCCCGCCCGCGCGCTCGGCGGCTGCGAGCGCCTGCTGGACATGGCCATCGAGTACTCCCGCACCCGCGAGACCTTCGGAGCGCCCATCGCCGACCGGCAGGCCATCCAGTGGATGATCGCCGACTCCCAGACCGAGATCGAGGCGCTGCGCCTGCTGGTGCTGCACGCCGCGTGGCAGGTGTCGGTGGGCCGGGACTCGCGGCACGCGCAGTCCATCGCCAAGCTCTTCGGCGGGGTGAAGGCCAACGAGATCGTCGACCGCGTGATGCAGATCCACGGCGGCATGGGCTACACCCGTGAACTGCCCATCGAGCGCTTCTACCGCGACGTGCGGCTGCTGCGCATCTTCGAGGGCACGGACGAGATCCAGCGCCGCACGATCGCCCGCGACCTGCTCAAGGGCCACGTCAAGGTGGGCGCAACCCTGGGCTAGCGGCGGGGACGAGGGGCCCGTGCCGCACGTGGGAGCGCGGCACGGGCCCCTCCCGTACGCGTGTGCCCGGAGCGGGTGTGGGCCCCGGCCGGAGCCGGTGTGTGTTCCCGGCCGGTCGCTGCGGGGAGCCGGAGAGCGGGGCTCTCCGGGCCCGAGCGGGTGCGGCGGCCGAGCGGAACCCTCGCGGGGAGGAGTTCCTAGCTGACGCCGACCAGGTCGCAGACGAAGATCAGGGTCTCGTTCGGCGCGATGGCGCCGGGGGCGCCGCGCTCGCCGTAGGCCAGGTGCGGCGGGATGACCAGCTTGCGGCGGCCGCCCACGCGCATGCCCAGGACACCCTGGTCCCAGCCCGTGATGACCTGGCGCGCGCCGAGGCGGAAGCCCAGCGGGGTGCCGCGGTTCCAGCTGGCGTCGAACTCCTCGCCGCTGGAGAAGGCCACGCCCACGTAGTGGACCTCGACGTTGCTGCCGTGGCCCGCCTGGGCGCCTTCACCGACCTGGATGTCGGTGATCTCCAGCTCGGCGGGCGGCGGGCCCTCGACGAAGTCGATCTCGGGACGCTCAAGCGCCATGGTGGTACCCCTTGTGTTTTTCCAGTGAACAGAGGGGCCCAGGGTATCGGTGCGCGGGAACCTCCTGGAGCAAAACGGACGCCCCGCCCGGGTGCTCTGTGACGCGCTCGCACTGCCCTGACCCGGCCTCGGACCTGGGGTCTGGGGTCTGGGGTCTGGGGTCTGGGCCTTGGTTCTCGGACCCAGAACCTCGGGGCTCGGATCTCAGGTATGGGAACCCGAGCCTCGGGCCTCAGGTCTGGAAACTCGGGTTGGGGGTCTCGCGTCTGGGATCTCGGGCCTCGGGTCTCAGGTGTGGAAACTCGGGCCTCGGGTCTCGAGTCCGGGATCTCAGGTGTGGGAACTCGGGTCGGGAGATTCAGGTCTCAGATCTCGCCGACGGTGGCGGCGATGACGTGGCCGTGGCCCTCGACCTTGATCGGCCCGCTGTCGGCCTGCACGAACACCGACTCACCGCGCTGGAGGGTCATCCCCTGACCGACCTCGGCGACCAACTCCACCTGCCCGTGCAGGGCGAGCAGCACGGTCGGCCCCTCCCCCGGCAGGTGGGCGGTGATGCGGCCGGGGCCGATCTCGTGCAGCGCGAACTCCGGGGCGGCCGTGAGGAACTCCCGGCGCCCCTCGCAGACCCCGGGACTGGCGTAGGGGATGGGCAGCACCGAGAAGTCCACCACGTCCAGCAGTTCGGGCGCGTCCACGTGCTTGCCGGTGAGCCCAGCGCGCAGCACGTTGTCGGAGCTGGCCATCACCTCGACCGCGGTGCCCTGGAGGTAGGCGTGCATGTTGCCCGCTGGCAGGAACAGGGCCTGGCCCGGCCAGAGCGTGACCCGGTTGAGCAGCAGGGCGGCCACCGCGCCGGGGTCGCCCGGGTAGCGGTCGGCCAGGTCGGCGACGATGGCGCCGTGGGACCCGCGCGGACCGGAGTCCGACCACTCGCGCACGAAGTCGTCCAGGAGCCGGGCGCGTTCGCCCCCGGGGAGGGTGAGCAGGCGGGTGAGGGCTCCGCGCAGGGCGGTTCCGGCGTCGGCCAGGGCGAGGTCGCCGCGCAGCGCGACGGCCAGCTCGCAGGTGAGTCCGCTCAGGTCTGCGTGGGCGGCGGCGGGTTCGCGGAAGCCGCACAGAGCCTCGAAGGGCTCCAGGGCGAGGAGGAGTTCGGGCTTGTGGTGGGGGTCGCGGTAGTTGCGGTGCGGGGCGTCCAGGGGGATGCCCGCGCGCTCCTCGGCCTCGAACCCGGCGCGGGCGCGGACGGCGTCGGGGTGGACCTGGAGGGACAGGGGCGCCTCGGCGGCCAGGACCTTGAGGAGGAAGGGCAGCCGCCCGCCGAAGCGCTCGGCGGTGCGCCGGCCCAGGACGCGGTGGGGGTTTTCGGCGATGAGGCCGGGCAGGAGGCGCGGGCCGTCCTCGCAGTGCGCCGTGCTGGGGGCGCCGTGGTGGGCTCCCAACCACAGTTCGGCCTGGGGCGTGCCGTCGGGTTCGGCGCCCAGCAGCCGCGGGATGGCCGTGCGCGCTCCCCAGGCGTAAGGCCTTACCTGGTTGGTGAGCCTGTGCATGCGCCCCCCGCTTTCCCGTCTGCGTGTTCTCACCCCGTGGACACCCCGGCGAGGCGGCAACAGTCTCGTGGAGGGCGCTGTCGCGGTCGACCCGGCGCGCCCCACACCTTGAGGTAGTGCACACTTCACCTCGCGGGGTGGGCGGGCACCCCACGAACACGGGTACCGGCTGCGGCAACGAAGTTACTGGGAAGTAAACCATGATCGGAAGCACGTGAACAGCGCCACATCCTGACCTCCTCTTCCAGCCCGCGGCGGGGTCCCGCCATTGTCCCGCAGCGGTGTCTCGGGTGCCACGGCCCCGCCCCGGGAACCGCCTCTCCCTCCGCGCCGCCGACGCCTTCCCCTCCTCCCGGGAAACCCGGATGCCCGATGGACGGGCGACCGGTTAACGTGCATTGGTCGTGTTTGTTCCCCGACATGTGAGGCGGACACTTGAGGCTGCGCCAGGGCGGACCAGCGGACCTGTCAGCTGTGCTGGAGACCTTCGACGCCACCGTGGCGTGGCTGGTCGAACGCGGGCGCTCCGCGCAGTGGGGCGACCGCCCCTGGTCCCAGGATCCCCAGCGGGTCGCGCGCGTGAGGGAGCTGGTCGCCGAGGGCCTGTGGGTGGCCGAGGTCGGCGACGGCACGGCCGGGTTCCTCGCCGCCACCGAACGGGCTCCCGGCTACGCGCCGAGGGTGCGCGAACGCGAGCTCTACGTCCACCTGCTGCTGGTCGCGCGCGCCTACACCGGGCGCGACGTGGGCGGCAAGCTGCTCTCCTTCGCCCGCAGGCAGGCGCGCGAGCGCGGTGTCGGGCTGGTGCGGGTGGACTGCTGGGCGGGAGGGGACGGCGCTCTGGTGCGCTACTACGAGGGGCAGGGGTTCACCCCGGTCGAGCGGGTGCCCGTGGGCGGCACCGAGGTCCAGATGTTCGAGCACCGGGTCTGAGCCCGGCCGGACCCGCCGGAGGCGGAGTCCTCACGCGTGCTCGGGCGCGCGCCGGGTCGCACCCGCCGGGAGCAGGGGCGGGGACCGCGCGGGGGCGCGAACGCCCAGCTCGCGCCGAACGCGCCCGCCCGGCCCAGGACGCGGCGACGCGGACCGGTTCGGCGACGGGAGGCGGAGGCGGGGAGCCGGCCCGGACAGCGAACGCTCAGCGCTCGCGGCGTACCTTGTCGGAAGCCTCCACCAGGCGGTCGATCATCCGCTGCGTCAGCACCGGGTCGGGCTGGGGCAGCCCGGCGATCGCCGCCATGTACAGCCCGTCGCCCGCGCGCAGGACGATCTCGGCCAGGACCGGGTCGGTGAGTTCCTCGTGCAGCAGGTCGCCCCAGCGGCTGAAGAGGCCCTGGACCGTGCGGACGGCCTCCTCGGGCATGTCCTCCTGGCCGCGCAGGGCCGCGATGACCGCCCAGTACAGCTCCCGTTCCTCGGGGCTGCGCGGCAGCGAGGTGCGCAGGAAGACGCGGACCACGCCCTCCTCCCCCTCCACGGCCTCGCGGAACTCCTCCTCGGCCAGCACGCGCAGGCGTTCGATGAGCCCGGTGAGCATGGCGGCCTTGGAAGGGAAGTGGTACAGCAGTCCCCCCTTGGACACCCCGGCGTCACGGGCCACGGCCTCCAGGGTCACCGCGGAATAACCCTCCCCGACGAGGATGTCCTGTAGGGAGTCGAGAATGCGGTCGCGGGTGTTCGAAGCGTTCACGATTGACACTGTACCGGCTGGACGGTACTGTACCGTCTGGACGGTCGAAGAGTCCCGGGAGTACGCCCCGGTCGACCAGACTTCCCGTCCTTTCGCCCGGCCGTTCGCCCTCCGCATCCCGCCGGTCCCAACGCGCCCTCACAGCCGTGCGGCGCGCACACAAGCGACACGTAACGAGGAAAGATGAGTTCCGCCCAGACCGGAAACGGCACCGTCGGCGCGCGCGGCCGCGACGGTGCGGCGCCCGCCCTCGCGGGTCCGCGCGAATGGACCGCGCTCGCCGTCCTGGTCCTTCCGGTGATCCTGATCTCGGTCGACTCCACCGTGCTCGGATTCGCCGTCCCCGCGCTCAGCGAGCAGCTGCGGCCCGACGCGGGCCAGCTGCTGTGGATCGTCGACGTCTACGGCTTCGTCCTGGCCGGACTGCTGATCACCATGGGCTCGCTCGGCGACCGCATCGGGCGGCGGCGCCTGCTCATGATCGGTTCGGCCGCCTTCGGCGCGGCCTCGCTGATCGCCGCGTTCTCGCCCACCGCCGAGGTGCTCATCGCGGCCCGCGCCCTGCTCGGCCTGGCGGGCGCCTCACTGATGCCCTCGACCCTGTCGCTGCTGCGCAACATCTTCCTGGACCCGCGCCAGCGCCTGCTGGCCATCGCCCTGTGGGCGTCGGGGTTCTCCGGCGGCGCGGCGCTCGGCCCGATCCTGGGCGGCTGGCTCCTGGAGCACTTCTTCTGGGGCTCGGTGTTCCTGATCAACCTGCCGGTGATGGCGCTGATCCTGGTGCTGGTCCCGCTGCTGGTGCGCGAGTCGCGCAACCCCGGCGCGGGCCGCCTGGACCTGCTGAGCGTGGTCCTGTCCATGGCCGCGATCCTGCCCGTCGTGTACGGCGTCAAGAACCTGGCCACCGAGGGCCTGGCGGTCGTCCCGATCATGTCCCTGCTGGTCGGCCTGGGCCTGGGCTACCTGTTCGTCCGGCGTCAGAAGGCGCTCGACGACCCGCTGATCGACGTGGGCCTGTTCCGGTACCGCGTGTTCAGCGTGGCGGTGGCCACCAACCTGATGATCGTGTTCTCGCTGGTGTCGTCGCTGTTCTTCCTGACGCAGTACCTCCAGCTGGTGCTGGGTGTCTCGCCGATGCGGGCCGGTTTCGTGCTGGTGCCCGGCCTGGTGCTGTCGGTGCTGGCGGGACTGGTGGCGGTGCGGCTGTCGCGCCACCTGAGCCTGGCCACGGTGATCGGCGGGTCCCTGCTGGTGACCGCGACGGGGTTCGCGGTCCTGGTGTTCGCACCGGAGGGGAACGTGGTGACCGGTGTGGTGCTCGTGACGGCGGGCTTCGCTCTGATCGCCACCGGCTCGGGGTTCGCCGAGACGCTCACCAACGGCGCGATCATGTCGGCGGCACCGCCCCAGCGCGCGGGCGCGGCCTCGGCGATCTCCGAGACCGCCTACGAGCTGGGCGCGGCGCTGGGCGTCGCGCTGCTGGGCAGCGTGCTGACCGCGTCCTACCGGACGAACCTGACCGCCGTGGAGGGCGTGCCCTCGGGGGCCGTGGACGCCGCCCGGGAGACCCTGGGCGGGGCCTCGAACGCCGCCGCCGAGGTGGGCGGGGCCGCGGGCGACGCGCTGATGGGTGCCGCGCGGACGGCGTTCACCGACGGCATGCACCTGACCAGCGTCATCGCCGTGGTGATCGTCCTGTCGGCCGCCGTGCAGGCGTGGGTGCTGCTGCGCGGTCGGGGCAACCCGGCGGTGGAGCCGGTGGAGGGCCCCGCCGAGGAGATGGTCGAGGCCGTGGGTACCGCCGGGACGGCGGGGACCACGGTTGCCGCTGAGACCGCGAGCGCCGAGGAGGTCCGAGGTTCCGAGATGACCGAGATGCCCGAGGTGACCGAGGGTTCCGGGGAGAAGCCGGGCCCGGTGGCCGCCGACTCGGTGGCCGGGAATGCCGCGGCCGCGCCGCGGCAGGAGCGGTCCGGCAGCTAGTACGCGAAGGTCCGGTCCCTGGAGAGGCGACGCCCTCCGGGGCCCGACGCGTGTCCGGGCACTCTCCCCGGCCGGCGCCCGCCGGCGCGGAACCAGCGGGGACACGGGCGGGGGCGCGGGTCAGCGGGAGGACGGGCAGCGGGCGCAGGCCAGCGGAGGGCGCGGGAGGTCCTTTCCGTGCGTGCCGCGGCAACGGTGCCGGGCGCGGGCGGACTCCCGTCCGGGCGTCCGCGGCACCGGCCGCGGTGGCACCCCCGTACGGGCCCGCACCGCGGAACCGCGCCGCAGCGCCCCTGTAGGGTCCTCGCATGAGAATGCGGTTCGGTCGTCCCGACATCTCCCGTTACGCGGACCGGTTCGACCTGCCCGAGGCAGGCCAGGGGCCGTCCGTCGCCTTCCTGGGCGTGGCCACCCTCCTCATCGGGGACGCGACCTCGGCCGTCATGACCGACGGGTTCTTCTCCCGGCCCTCGCTGGCGGCGGTGGGCACGCGGCGCATCGCCCCGGACCACGAGCGCGTGGACGCCGCCCTGACCCGCGCCGGGGTGGGCTCGCTCGACGCGATCGTCCCCGTGCACACCCACTTCGACCACGCCATGGACACGGCTCTGGTCGCCTCCCGGACCGGGGCCCGCCTGGTGGGCGGCGCGTCCGCGGCCCGCATCGGACTCGGCGGCGGTCTACCCGAGGACAGGATCGTGCGGGCCGTGTCCGGCGACCGGGTCGCGTGCGGCGCTTTCACGCTGACACTGGTCGGATCCAGCCACTGCCCTCCCGACCGCTATCCGGGGGAGGTCACCGAACCCGTCGTGCCGCCGGTCCGGGCGTCGGCCTACCGCTGCGGCGAGGCCTGGTCCCTGCTGGTGGAGCACACCGGAGGCCGCACCGCGCTGGTCCAGGGCAGCGCCGGTTTCGTTCCGGGCGCCCTGGACGGGTACGCGGCCGAGGTGGTCTACCTCGGCGTCGGCCAGCTGGGCCTGCAAGACGAGGACTACATCCGTGCCTACTGGAGGGAGACGGTCGAGGCGGTGGGCGCGCGCCGGGTCGTCCTGATCCACTGGGACGACTTCTTCCGGCCGCTCGACAGGCCCCTGCGCGCGTTGCCCTACCTCGGCGACGACCTCGACGCCACCATGGGCGTCCTCGACCGGCTCGCCGCCGAGCAGGGCGTCTCGGTGCACTTCCCCTCCCTGTGGAGGCACGAGGACCCCTGGACCGGACCGCGCTGAGGAACGGGCGCGGAACCGCCCGGAAGGACCGCGAGCGCCCGCCCCGGCGCACAGGACGCCCGGGAGGGCGAGGCCATGAGGGCGGAGAGGCGAAAAGTCCCGGAGGACGACCTCAGGGGACGCGGAGCAGCTCCACCTCGGCGCCGTCCCAGCCCGGCGGCACCACCGCGTAGGCGTCGGCCTGCGCGGCGCCGCGCAGGCTGCCCGGGCGGTCGTGGCCCACCGGGTACGCCCGGCCGCCGTCCAGACGCACCGCGACCAGACGGGTGTCCCGGGGGTGGGCTGTGACGGCGCCCGCCAGGACGGCCCGGGCCAGCCCCGTTCCGGGGTCCGGGCGGCCGCTCATGGCGGCCAGCAGGGGGACCAGCAGGGTGGCCGCGGCGACCAGGGCGGCCCCGGGGTTGCCGGGAAGGCCCACGAACACGGTCCGGTCGGTGTGCGCGAGCAGTTGCGGATGACCCGGGCGGCAGGCGACCCCGTCGACCGCGACCTCGGCGCCCAGCTCCTCCAGGACCGAGCGCAGGTGGTCGGCCGGGCCCCGGGACGAGGAACCGCACACCGCGACCACGTCGCCGTCCGCGTCCGCCAGCGCGTCGAGCAGCGGCCGCCGCTCGTCGCCCAGGTGGCGCAGGGACTCGATCCGGCCGCCCGCGCGCTCGACGACCCCGGGCAGCGCCGGGCCGATGGCGTCACGCACACTGCCGTCGCCGGGCAGCCCCGATGTGGTGATCTCCTCACCGGTGACCAGCACCGACACCCGGGGGCGCAGCACGGGCAGGGTGTCGTGGCCCAGACTGGCGGCCAGGCCCAGCGCGGCGGGGCCGACCACCGCTCCCCGTTCGAGGACGGTCTCGCCGGGGGCGGTCTCCTCCCCCGCCCAGCGCACGTGGCGGCCCGCCTCCGCGGGCCCGTCCACCGTCCCGTCCCGGACGGCGGCCAGCTCGTAGGGCAGAACGCACTCTGTGTCCTTGGGCACGCGGGCGCCGGTGGCGATCTCGACGGCCTCGCCCGGGCGCAGGCCCACGGGCGCTTCCGACGCTCCGGCCAGCTGCCTGCCGACCAGCCGCCAGGGCCCGGGGCCCGACACCGCGAAGCCGTCCATGGCCGAGGCGTCGAAGGCGGGCAGACCCGTCAGGGCGTGCACGTCCGCGGCGAGGACGGCGCCCAGGGCGTCCTCCAGGGGAAGCTCGCGCGGGGCCGGTGGCCTGCCGCCGCCCAGGAGCCGGGCGGCCTCGCGCGCCCGCGGCCACGACCGGTGCCCGCCGTGTCCCCCGGTGCAGCCGCCCGCGCCCATATCCGTCTCCCCCTCGTCACGCCGGTGTCCCCCATTGTCCACCCGGGCGCATGACGCGGACGTTAACGTCTGTGCT
Organism: Nocardiopsis synnemataformans; assembly: GCF_965343085.1. Classification (NCBI taxonomy): domain Bacteria; kingdom Bacillati; phylum Actinomycetota; class Actinomycetes; order Streptosporangiales; family Nocardiopsidaceae; genus Nocardiopsis; species Nocardiopsis synnemataformans. The sequence continues at coordinate 19,506 of NZ_CBDRFA010000087.1, forward strand.
GAGCGTCCCGGCGCGTCCCCCGCCCGCACGGCCGCCTACCCGCGCTGGGAGCGCCGAACCGGCCCCTCCCAGCGCCGATTTGCCGTCTGCCGACTTTCCGCTAGAGTTCTTACCAGCAGCACGGCGGGGCCCACGGGCCAGGCGCCAGGCAGCAAGCGGACGTGGCTCAGCTGGTAGAGCATCACCTTGCCAAGGTGAGGGTCGCGGGTTCGAATCCCGTCGTCCGCTCGGAGGAGACGCGAGGTGCCCCGGCGCCTTACGTGCAACTCGGTGGAGTGGCCGAGAGGCGAGGCAGCGGCCTGCAAAGCCGTCTACACGGGTTCGAATCCCGTCTCCACCTCCCCATCGCTACACGCGGGCGGTTAGCTCAGTTGGTTAGAGCGCTACCTTGACACGGTAGAGGTCACAGGTTCGAATCCTGTATCGCCCACCACAGCTTCTGCAGGTCAGAGGCCGTCCAACGGTCCTCTTCAGATGTCGATCGCTTCGGCTATGGAGAGGATCTGGAGATGATCTTGCCTCTCCCCTCTCACGAAGCCTCGCGCTCGTCCTCCACAGGGTAGTACTCACCCAGCCGCGGGACCATCTCCATGAGCCTTTCCCGCTCCCCCGGACTCAGCGCGCGCACGCTCGCCCGCCACCTCTGCTCCAGCACGGCCAGCACCTGAGCCCTCATCACCGGGGTCACGTGCTCGTAGACGTTGGCCATGCCCGGCATCCGGTGCCCCAGCCGCGCCGCCCGCGCCACCTCCGGAATCCCGTCCTCGGCCAACCACGTGCGGTGGGTGTGACGTCCCTCATGGAAGGTGAAGCCCGGCAGGACCGGTGAGCGCAACCATCCCAGATCGCTGCGGGAGTCGCCGTCCCACGCGGGCCGCCAGAACCGGGAGCGGAAGTTGCCCCGCCGCAGCACTCCGCCACGGCCACCGGTGAACACCCACCCTCCCTCGCTGTCGGCCGCCAGGTCGGTGTAGACCGCGTCGAGGAAGTCGGGCAGGTACAGCCAGCGCTTGCCCGCCGGGGTCTTGGGACGCTTGGCCTTGGACATCTTGCCGCCGGACTCGCGCAAAGGCGCGCGCACCGGAACGGCCCGGTTCACCTCGTCGTACTCATGGGCCTCCAACGCCACCAGCTCCGACCAACGGGCGCCGGTGTAGGCGTCCATCAGCGCCAGCACGAACCCGGCACGCCCGAAGGTGTGGTGCAACCGCATCGCCGCCCGCAGCACCTGCACGGGGGTGGCCACCTGCCGGTCGGCCTCGTAGTCACCGGAGGAGACACGGACGCCGTTGCACGGGTTGGCGGGGACGCGGCGGGCGCGCACCGCCACGTTGAGCACGGTGGAGAACAGGGCGAAGACCGAGGACACGCTCGGTTCGGCCAACTCCTCGTGCAGCTCGTTGACCCAGGCCTGGATCTCGATGTGGCTGTTGAAGATGCTGATCAGCGGCCAGTCCTCCCACTGCGGCAGCAGGTGGGTGTCCAGGTAGGACCGGTACTTGTCCCTGGTGGTCTCGGCCAGGCGGGCCTGGGACAGCCACGTCCGGGCGAAGTCGCCGAAAGCGATCTCACAGTCCTCGGGGGAGATCCAGGTGCGGCGGCGCACCTCGGCCTCCTGTTCCTCCGCCCAGTGCAGGGCGGCTTCCTTGGTGTCGAAGCCCGACTTGGACCCCCACAGGCCGTTGGGGCGCTTGTAGCGGGCCCGCCAGGTCCTGGCGAGCCGTTCGGCGTAGGCCATGCGTACTCCTTGCGTACGTGCTCATCGGGATGGTCTCTGGCGGGGGCGGGTGCTCCCGGACACGGGGGCGCGGTGTCCGGAGCGGATGATCTGCTCCAGGTCGCTGGAGCTGAAGCGCAGGTGCTTGCCGATGAAGGTGCAGGGCACCTGGCGCGCGGAGGCGCGCTTGCGCAGCCAGGACTCGGGGACCTTGAGCAGCGCGGCGGCCTCTTCGGGGGTGAAGACCTCAAGAGGCGCGTCCGCGGTGTTGTCCCGCCGCCCGCCAGAGCCCGCAGAATAACCGCGTTCGTCCTGCTCAGGAACCGCTTTGCCGCGCCGGTTCGGTGGAACGGTGCCGCCGCTCATCCGGTACTCCTCTCCCCTGCCGCGGCACGGCCTCCGGTGCCGCGGCATGCCGTCCTTCCTGGGGTTTGCGGGGTGTGTTCATGCATGAGCGCCTCAGCCGTTTTCGCCCAGAAACACGGCACCGGGGTCCTGGGCCAGCAGGTGCCGCACGGCAGCGCACGCCTGCTGCGGCACCACCCCGTTGCCGAGCGCCTGGAGCTGGGCAGCACGCGGCAGGGCGAGGGCGGGATCGGTGACCCAGCCTTCGGGCAGGCCCATCATCCACTCGACCAGTGCGGCACTCAGTCGGGGCTGTCCCCGGGTGCCGGGTTCGGTGGGCACCGGTGCCGCTCTGCCGAGCACCTTCTCCCACCGTTGGATGGCGGGTTCGTACTCTCCCCATGCGTACGCGAACGGCACCGCCTCGGCTTCGAGGTGGGGCCGCTGGTGTGGGTAGCGATGGCCGCGGAGGGCAGTGTGGGGCGCCCGCGCGAATCCCTCTGCCCAGGGCTGCCTTTGGTGCCGTCGCTGGCCAGGGGTGTGGGCAGCAGACGCTTGGGGGTGCGGCTCGTGGTGTGCGCAGTGCGGGTGCGTGCGTACGCGGGGGTGTGGGGCGGGTGACACAGCACATCGCCGACCCGCACCTGCCGCTTCTGCCGCGTGCGCCGATGCGGGTCGCAGGAGCCCCGGTGACCGTCGCTGGCGCACGGGGTGGGCAACAACGAAGACGCGTTCGCGACGGTGGCAGGCGCCGATGTCGCAGGCGCGTACGCAACACCAGCTCGCGTCATACCCCGCGCGGGCCAGGTCCGCGAGTACGCGGTCGAATCCTCGGCCTTTCCAGCGCAGGGCGGCCACGTTCTCCAGCACGAGCAGGCGGGGTCGTAGGTGGCAAACGGCGTCCATGACGTGGTGCCAGACACCAGAGCGTGTTCCTTTCTTAATTCCGGCGCCGCGGCCGGCTGCGCTGACGTCCTGGCAGGGAAACCCGGCGGTGAGCACCTGAGGAGTCTCCAGCGACGCCCAGCGCGCCGCTGCCAGGTTCCCGAGGTTGGGCGCGTCGGGGAAGCGGTGCGTGAGCAACCGGGTGATGTGGGGGTCGTTGTCGGCTGTCCAGAGCAGCCGGGCGTTGCCGTTCAGCGCCGCGGCCACGCCCATGTCGAGCCCGGCGTATCCGGTGCACAGGGAACCGATCGTCACCGTGGTAGCGGCAGGAGCGGCGAGTTGGTTCGGCGGCAGGGTCGCGGTCATCGGGTGCCACTCCCGTCCGCTGCGCCGACGGAAGCGTGACTGTGGCATGCCCATGGCACACACCTGTCCGGAGCGGTATCGGTGTCGGCGCTCACGTCGGCTTGGTCCAGGGGTGTCCGGGAGGGGTGGAGGAAGAAGGTGGTACCGGGCGGCATGCCGTACGTTGCCGCCTGGGGGTGGCCGTGCCGGACCAGGGCGTCCACCGCGACCGCGTCGGCGAACACGTCCGGCTCCGTTTGCTTCAAGCGCGCCCAGGACCGGTCGGAGCGGTGGGGGCATGCCGCACACGACAGGTCCAGTTTCGGGTCCAGGCCGTGGTGGAACAGCAGCGCGCGACAGTCCTGCGCGCTCCAGCCGAGGTCGACCAGGGGTCGGTGGAAACGCACGAACGGGGGGCCGACGGCAGGCCCGGGATGAGTGTGGTCGGTGCCGGTCCCTGTCGCGCATTGGGCCACGATGCCGTCAGGGACCGGGGCGGGTCGGGGGTAGCCGAGCAGGCGGCGGATGCGCTGGGTCAGGGCTATTGCGGTGCTGCGTGCGCAGCCTTCGGGAAGCCGTCCCGCAGTCCCGTCGGGATGAAGGGCGAACAGGGGCAACGGCACGGAGCCTCGAGGGTTGAGGGTCCGGTGGGCGATCGGCGCGCTCTTGACCGGTTCCCAGCCCATGCCGGCCTCGGAGGCGATACCGCGCAGGCGGTTCAGGGCACGGTAGCCAGAGGCCGGGTACCACCCGGTGTCGGGGACGAGCACCGCGTCGAAGGGAGGCAGTGCCCGGTGGGCGGCCAGGAGGAGCAGGGCGACGGCTCCGGGGCCGCCGTCCAGCAGCAGCAACCGCAATCGCGGTCGCGGGGTTGGTGTTCTCATCGCGTGGTCGGCCCGTATCGAACGCCTCTATCCATCAAGAGGACCGAGGGACCCGATTTCGCTCACGTGGCGGCAGACGATGCGTACGCAACGCCCTCGCGGTCCTGGCACTGACCTGGTGTGTCACAGGTGGTAACGCGGACGAAGCAAATTCAATCCCGGTCTACTTTTGCGACCCGGGCAGCCCTTGACAGCACGGCTCCAACGAGAACACCAACTGGCTGATTCAGGAGTACCCACCCAAGGGCATCAAGATCCCGCAGCACCAGCCGTATCCGACTGCGATCGCCGAAGCTCAACACCCGGCCGCGTGCCTGTCTGGGGTTCTACACACCGCAAGAGGTGTTCCACAAACAGCTACTGGGGGCCAGAACGAGGGCGTTGCTTCAACGAATTGACACCGTCACCTCCCTGCAGCCGCCGCTGCCTGCCCTCGAGACCATGACCGTGGACCACCACAGGCGAAATCGTCTTGGCCTTGGGCCCGGATCGCCGCGTTGCCCCGGCCAGGGTTCCTACCCTGTACTGGTACTACACCGGACACGAGAAACGGAAATTGCGGCATATTTGGTACATAGTCGCTTGGCGGGATTTCCGGGTTGTGACACGAACTGTCCGTCCCGACTTCTATTCTCCGAAGCAGGCCTTCCGGTGGTCAACGCAAAGCAGGTAAGGGGGGTGTTGATGGGCGATATCGAGGGTGAGGTCGCACGCATCAATTCGGCTTTGGATACGCCGACCTTGAAGTTGCTCGACCGCAAGTCCGCTGGTGTTGCGATGCCCATCTTCGCCACATCCTTCCCCGAGGGCGGGCAGCCGATCCCGGTGGAGAGGTTCCACACCGTGGTCGATGCCCACCTCGACGAGTTGAGGGCTGCCGGTCACCCGGCCCCGGCGGCGGGCGGCAAGACCCTGGCGATGCAGTGGGTGCGGGAGCGGTGGCTCTACCGCGACCCCGGGGACGGCCAGGAAACCTACCAGTTGACCGGTGATGCGAAGCAGGCGCTGGACTACGTGACCCGCGCGACCCGCACTCAGCTCAACGTTTCCCTGTCGCGGATCGCCACCATGCGCCATGTCGTGTCCCAGGCCGCACTGGTCGCCAACCCGAACCGTGAGGAACGGATCCGACGCCTGACGCAGGAGATCGTGGAGTTAGAGGAGGAGGTCGCGGCGCTGAAGGCCGAGCGCGACCGGCTCGCCGAGGGCGGTGAGATGCCGGAGACGTCTGAGGCTGAAATAACTGAGCAGCTCGCGAACGTGCTCAGGGAGGTGGACGGTCTGCCCTCGGACTTTCGCCGGGTCGAGGAAGCCGTCCGGGGCATGCACAAGGTCATCGCCAAACGGTTCCGGGAGGAAGAACGTCTCGTCGGCGAGGTCGTCGATGACTACCTGGACCAGTCGGCGAACCTGCTGAACGCAACCCCGGAGGGGCGAGCGTTCGCCGGAGCTCTGGAGCTGCTGCGCAACCGCGACTGGCTCGACCGGCTCCGCAAGGACCTGCGGGTGATTCTGGCGCACCCGTGGGCCGGGACCCTTCTGCCGGATGAGCAGCGCCAGCTGCGGGCAACGGTGGATGTGATCCGTCGTGGTATCTCCGATGTCCTGGGGCAGCGGCAGCGGCTGTCGGCGACCTTGCGAGAGCACATCGAGAACTACGACCACGTCAAGAACCGCGAACTCGACGAGGTGCTGCGCGGCATCGACGGACAGATGCGGGTCTGGATGCAGTCGGCCCGCGCACGCAGCCACGTCGAAGTGGAACTGACCCCGCCCGGCCTGGACATCTCCGGACTGCGGTTTCGCACCTTCGACCCGGACAGCGAACGCGCCCCCGAACCATTGGAAGACGTCACCGCCGAGGCACCGCAGGCGTTGTCGCTCGAGGAGATACGCAAACAGGGTGGGCCGTCGCTGACCGAGCTGCGACACGAGATCCAGACGCGGCTCGCCACAGGGGACGTGGAGTCCGCTGCCGCACTGTTCAACGCACTACCAGAGGACCGGCGTCGCCCGGTAGAGATCCTCGGCCTGCTGCACCTGCTCACAGGGATGGACACCGACGTGGACGCCACCATCCGCGAACCGGTCACGGCGGTGCGCCCCGACGGCAGCACCCGCCGGTTCCTCATGCCGCGCATCACCATGGCCGACACCTTCGACGTGGACGGAGACGACCAGTGACCCACACCCGGGCTGGCGAGGGCACCACCGGAGGCACCGACCCCCTCAACGATTTCGACCCGTTCGCCGGCGAGGTGCTCTCCAACGTGGAGGACACCGAGGACAGGACATCGTTGGCGATGTTCGAGGAGGACACTAGCACCCTCCACCCCGAGCAGCGGCGGTGTCTGCACGCCCTGCTGAAGCACCGTTACATCTCCGCGGAGAGCCATCCCGAGCAGTGGGCGGCCCTCATCACCCACCAGGACCTCATCAAGAGCCGCCTCAACGACCTGTTCCTCGAACTGCATGTGGACCGCAACTACCACGTGGCCTTCAAACGACAAGCCACCACCGAGGCCGGAGATCCCCTCCCTTCCTTACTGCGCGACATGGCGCACAGCAAGGAGGAGACCATCGTCATGATGTACCTGCGGTACCGGTTCCGCACCCAGCGTCAGGAGGGCAACGACATCGTCTTCGCCGAGCGGCAGATCATGCTCGACGAAGTGGCCGACCAACGCCCCGAACACACCACACACCGCGCCATGGACCACAAGCGCGCCAACAAGGCCATCGACACCCTCGCCACCGCCGGGGTGCTGCTCAAGACCGCAGACCCGGACCGGTTCCGCATCTCACCGATCATCGAGGTCCTCCTGCCGGTGGAGAAACTCCGCGCCCTGTGGGTCTGGCTGATCACACAGAACGGCGCCGCGACGCCCGCCGACCAAGACCGTGGCGTCGGCCCAGCCGAACTCGATTTCGATTCCGACGTTGAGGAAGAGGCAGGATGACCATCGACCAGCCGCTCATCCCCGACCTCGCCGTGCCTGACGGAACCAGCCAGTGGCGTGCCGACACGCTGCAGATGGTCAACTGGGGCGGCTTCCACGGGTGGAACGAGGCCCGTTACTCACCCGGCTCCACGCTCATCTCCGGTGCATCTGGCACCGGGAAGTCCACCATGCTGGACGCCTACATCGCGCTGATGATGCCCTCCGATACCCCTTTCAACGGCGCCTCGAACGAGGCCGGCGGCCGGGCCCGCTCCGCCGAACAACGCAACCTGCTCAGCTACCTGCGCGGCAAGACCGACACCAACCGAGTGGAGGACTCCGAACGCGACCTGGTGCTGCGGGGCGCGGACGGGGCACCCACCTGGGGGGCGCTCGGAATGACGTTCGTCAACGACAGCGGCCGCAAGTACACCGTCGCGCGGCTCTACTTCGTGAAGCCAGGAGCGATCGACAACAGCGGTATCACCACCGCCTTCGTCACGCTCGACGGCTACCTGAACCTGTCCCGGTTGGAGCCGCTCGCCAAGACCCGCTTCACCAAGCGGGCGCTGCGGGCCGCCTTCAGCAAGATCTCCGTGTTCGAGACGTTCTGGGAGTTCGAGGACAACGTGCACACCCGCCTGGGCATCGGCGGCGCCAGCGGCGGTCGCAAAGCCATGCGGCTCCTGGCCCGCCTCCAGGCCAACATGCAGCTCAAGCGCGTGGACACCCTCTACAAGACCATGGTGCTCGAAGTGCCGGGCACCTACCAGGCCGCTGACAACGCCCTGGAACACTTCGCCGACATCGAGGCCTCCCACAGCAAGATGGTCGACGAGGCCAAGAAGGTCGAAACTCTCCGGCGCCTCCCCGACCTGCAGAGGGACCTGGAGCGGGCCCAAGACGACGTGGACCTGATCCACGGGTTCGGCGCCGACTCCGAGGACGCCTCACCGTTTCGGCTGTGGCGGCTGCGCACCGAACGCGCGCTCCTGGACACGGCCGTTGAGGAGAACCGACGGGCCCGTGCCAAAACGACTGCTGAGTTCCAACAAGCCCAACAGGACGAAACCGACCACCAGACGGGCTTGGACAAGATCGCGGAGGACAAGAGGGCCAACGGCGGCGACGTCATCGATGACCGCCTTCGGCAGATCAAGGACCTCGAAAGCAACCGCAACGGCGTCTATGAGGAGAATCTCAGGTTCCAGCTCCGCACCAAGCCAATCCACCTGGTGGTGCCGGACAAGGGGGAACAGTTCAGCGAGGCTCAAGCCGCCGCCGATGAGTTCCTGGCCGGGTTCGAGGGCCGCGAGGCCGCGTTGAAGGACGAGGAGGACGCGTACAAAGGCGAGGAGCTGTATCCGCTCACCACCCGCCAGGCCGAACTGCTGAAGGAGAGGAAATCCCTCCAGGGCCGCGCCGGCATGGTCCCTGACCGGTTGCACCGCGCACGTGTGCGCATGGCTGAGGCTGCCGGGCTCGACCCCGTGAACGACCTGCCGTTCGTGGCTGAACTAATCGACGTTCTCCCCGACGAGGAACACTGGCGCAAAGCGATCGAGACCACTTTGGGTGGTCTGGCCCGGGTCGTCCTGGTCGACCAGCGCACCCTCACACACCTATCCAGCAGCATTGACGGTGTTTTGATCCGGCCCCGCATCCAGTTCCAGGCCGTCATTCTCGCCGATACCCAGGACTGGCGCGGCGACCCCGACCACGTGTCCGGCAAGCTCGCCTTCAAGGACTCGCCGTTCGCCCGCTGGGTCCAAGAACGCGTCAGCGACACCGGTATCGACCACCTGTGCGTTCCGGATGCCGCTGCCCTGACCGGTGACGGGCCACGCGTCACCCCCGCTGGCCAGACCCGGCACGGGAGCAAGGGCGCACACGGCGAATCCGGCGACGGCAACATCATCGGCTTCTCCAACGAACGACGCCTGGCTGACATCGACACGGCCCTGGCTGACCTCGACCCACAGATCGAGGAGGTGCGCAAACGCATTAAGGACGTCCAGGACCGGCTCGGCGGCCTGGGCCGCCAACGCGTCGCACACCAGTGCGTCGCAGACACCGCTTGGTCCTCCATCGACTACCTCGGCGTGGACAGGAAGATCGCCGACCTCAGGGACGAGATCCAGCGCTTCCGAGGGGCCAACAAGATCCTCGACGAACTCCAAGCGAAAGAAGAACGCCTCAAGCCGTTGTGGGAGGAAGCGACCCGTCTGCGTGTCCTGGCGGCCGACCGGCTGGAGACGCTGGAGAAGAAGCACGGCGATCTGGCCACGAAGCAGGATGAGGTTCAGGACGCTGTCGACGAGATCGACAATGAACAGAGTGTCACCGTTACTGGCGACCAGCAGGAGTACCTCGACGAGCTGTTCAAGAAGAACTGGGCCGTCACCAACCCTGACACGTTCAGCTACAACATGCGAGCCATGCGCAACCGCCTCAGGTCAGACGCCACTACAGCGCAAGTGAGCGTCCGACGCGCCACCGAAGTCATGGAACAAATGTTCAAGTCGTTCCAGGCCCAATGGAGCGAACACAACCTCGGCACAACCGTCGCCTCTGCCGCGGAGTACCGCGAAATCCTCGACCGCATCCAAACCGCGGGTCTTCACGAACGCCGCGAGAAGTGGCAGCGCGAACTCGCCGCCTGGTCCAGCGATGACCTGCTCAAACTCAACGACGTCTTCGACACCGCGATCGATGACATCGAGCAAAGACTCGTCCCCATCAACGCCATCCTGCGTGGGCTCCCCTTCGGCGGCAAAGGCATCCTCCAGATCGACCTGCGCCGCCCCACTATCAAGGGAGTGGAAGAGTTTCGGCGCCGTCTCCGTGAGCTGTCCTCCGGGGTCGCCGCCGAACTGACCGACCACCAGGTCGAGACCCGGTTCAAGAAACTCCACGATTTCATGGCCCTCATCCGCGTCCCCGAAGGCCACAGCAAGACCTCCACACCACAGCGCGACCGCTACCTCGACGTGCGCCAACACGTGGTCATCACCGCCGTCTGCCTAGATGAGAACGACCGTGAGATCGCCGTCCACGACTCCCTGGGCGGCAAGTCCGGCGGCGAGAGCCAAGAACTCATCGCGTTCATCGTCGGGTCCGCACTGCGCTACCAACTCGGCGACGAGACCCGCTCCCGACCCCGATTCGCGCCCGTCTTCCTCGACGAGGCTTTCGTGAAGGCCGACAGCGAGTACGCGGGCCGCGCCGTCAGGGCGTGGCAGGACCTGGGGTTCCAACTCATCATCGGCGCACCACTGGACAAGGTCACCGCTCTGGAACCCCACATGGACCTCATCCTCACCATCACCAAGAACAACCGCGGCTACTCCTACATCACCGCCCTCCCGGACGGCGCCGAATGAAGACACCCGAGCAGGTTGTCGCCGACATCGAACGGCGTCTCGCCAAGCACTGGCACACCGCCATCGCCGGCGGCGACCCGTTGTTTCCCCACCTCTTCCCGCTCGGCAGGCTCACCAGGGCCGACCTCGAGGCCGACTACGCCGCCGTCCACACCCGCACCGTCCAATGGCAGGACTGGACCAAGGCCCGCGACCTCGCCCTCGACTACGAGAATCGCTCGGTCAAAGGGACCTCCCAGGTCGTTCCGACCCATCTCGGCGTCGACTCCCTCGACCGGGCCGCGGCCATCGTCGGAGGGGCATGGCCGGCCCGGCTCGAACGAGCCCGCCGCCGGCACCGCGTCCTACAGGAGCGCTACCCCCAGATGGCGGACCCCGCCCGCGTGCTCCGCCTCGTCGACCAGTACACACCCCTGGACTTCGACCTGCTCACCACCGTCGCCGACTGGTACCTCGCAGACCCCGCCCGTGCCGGCCTCGGTGTCACGCCACGGCAGGTGCCACTGCCGGGCGTCCACGCCAAGTGGCTCCAGGCCCACACGAAGGGTGTCCTGGCCCTGACCGGCCTGGACGACCTCGGCCTTCGACCCGCCCACCCCTCCCGTATCCACTTCACCTACCTCGACCCCGCCTACCGGGCCACCGGTGTGCGCGTCCACGACTCGGCCACCGTCGGCGACACCTTCACCCCCGCCTACCAGCCCGACGTGGTCCTCATCTCCGAGAACAAGGACACCGCCATCCACTTCCCACCCGCCCCCGGCGGCATGGCCGTCGAAGGGCACGGTTTCGGAGGAAGGACCGCCGCCGCATTCGCCTGGCTCGCCGGTGCGCCTCGCCTGTTCTACTGGGGTGACATCGATCGCCACGGTTATGAGATCCTCAACGGCTTCCGGGCCGACGGCCTCCCCGTGACCTCCATCCTCATGGACCCCCACACCTATGACGCCTATGAGCGATACGGCACCGATACCGACAAGAATGGTGCGGCCATCAAGCACGGCACACCCAAACCGCTCGCGCACCTCACCGGCCCTGAACGCGCCGTCTACCTCCGACTGCTGGACGCCGACCACACCGGCCACCGGCGCATCGAGCAGGAACGCATCCCGCTCACTGCGGCATTGGAGGCCCTTGGGCTCTGAACCGGGAGAGACCGTACCTTGCTGGTGTTGGGGGAGTGTGCAGTCGGGCGTGTTCCGGCGGTAGGGGCTGGGAAAAGGTCGGGACGGTCGCGGCAGCCTTCTCCGGTCTAGCTCCAGCGAAGCCCACGCGACACACAGTCAGGCGCAGACCTTCCATAGGGGTTTCACGTGCAGCAGGGCCACGAACCGTTCTCATTCGCGCAATGATGCGCCTGTTCCCCGCGCCAGACGCTGCACAGGATCGTCCTCGTCTGTCCCGAGATCGCCGATCCGGCGGCCCTGCCCAGTAGAATTCGCCGAGCCCTGCGCGATTATCAGCTCACCCTGGACCCTCCAAATAGGGTGCACAACCAGTTCACCAACAGCGGGATCGACTCCCAGTTGCTGGATGGCGAGCGTGCTCGACTTAGTAGTTGGTGCTCTGTACCTGCTTGGGAAAGTCTTGCTCAGAGTGCGAACGATCTTGTCGTCGGGTCCCTAGCACGTCACGAAGCCAGTGAGCCAGAACTCGGTGCGGGTCTTGTTCAGCTTGTGTGCGTTCGCAAAATACGCTTGTGTGCGTCCGCATCAAGGTTCCCTGCAACTGGGATTCCCTCTCGCACATTTTCGTATACCATATTGCTGATCTTCTGCTGATTTCCTGCGGATCAGGTTGTGCTCCATGGAACCTCCGACACGAAGGGAGTTGTCATGGTGCACGACCAAGAGCGGCCCTTTGAGATGCTGCGGCGTTCGGTGGAGCTGATCACCTGCGGCCCGGAGCAGCCGACACTGCCGACCTCGGACCTGGACGAGGTCGACGCCCAGCAGGTGAGCGCCACCCAGGCCATAGGGCTGTTGCGTCACGCCCCTCAGGAAGTCACCGATGCCCTCTGGCACCGCCTTTTCGCCCGTTCCCGGGCGGGCGAGGCGACCTGGACGGTGATCGCTGCCGGGGCGATGCTGCCGCGCATGGTGGTGGCCTGTTCCCGGTACGCACGGGTCTCCTCCCAGCACATCCCCGACGTGGAGGCGGAGATGCTGACCGCGTTGCTGGAGCAGGTGCGCTCCCTGCCCCGTGAGGCGAGTGATGTGGGGGCGCGGCTGTGGTCGGCGGTGGCCAACACCGCCAACCGGTACGGCTACCGCCACGCCCGCGATGTGCATCGGTGTGTGGAGTACAACCCCAACGCGCACGCCACCGACCAGGCTGCCGATGGACGGGGGCCAGTGAGCGTCCTGGCCGATGCCGTTCTCACCGGAACCCTGTCCCCGGTGGAGGCCGACCTGATCGCCCGCACCCGGCTGGAGCGCAGCACCCTGGCCCGGGTCGCTGAGGAGCTGGGGTTGTCCTACATCACCGCACGTCGCTGGCGCCGCGCGGCCGAGGAGAAGCTGACGGCCGCCCTGGAAGAGAAGAAATCCACGGAGACGGTGAGCGCTATCGCACCTTGAATTCCTCTTGATGGGTGAGGAGGGATCTCTCCTCACCTGCAGAGGAAGCACGACAGCCGGGGCGGAGAAGGTATCGAGCGCCTACCGATACAGCCTTTGAGCGAAAGGAGGAACCGGCCTTCGCCCCGGCTTCTGATTCGCGTGCCTTCCCTACTTTCTGCGGGGTTTCACCGAATCGAGGTGGCGATCATGAAAGCTCTCAGGAGATACCTTCGCCCAGCCCTGGCAATCGGCGTGGTGACCGTGAGCGTCGTCCTGGCCTCAGCCGAGTTGTGGCCCGCGTGGGCGCAGGAGGCCGAGGATCCCGGGGTCACGGACCTGGACGCCGTCATTACCAACATCCGCAACTGGATCGTCGGGCTGCTGGTGGTGCTGGCCACGCTGTTGCTGACCATCGGCGGGCTGCGCTATCTGCTCGCTGGCGGCGACCCGGGGGAGGTCAATAAGGCCAAGGACACTCTCAAGTACGCCGCGCTGGGTTACCTGGTGGCGATTCTCGCACCGATCCTGGTGCAGATCCTGCGCGGGTTCGTGGGGCTGTGATGAGACCGCGCCCGTGGGCTGCGGCGGTCCTGGTCCTCTCCCTCAGCGGCGCGGTCCTAGTCGGAGCACCGACAGACGCCGAGGCCGCACCAGTTCCCGCAGACGTTGCTGAGGAGCCGGGTGAGTCCGCGCCGACCGATCCTGAGGAGTGCGGGACCTTCGACTACGGCTGTCGGGTCTCGGTCGGCTTCTACGTGTGGGTGGCCGACTTCGTGGCGGAGAGCGTGGAGTTCACGATCACGCTGGCGGCGCTGCCCGCCCTGTCCACCCCTCCCCCGACCGATGGGGTCAGG
>NZ_CBDRFA010000088.1:0-33346 GCF_965343085.1 Nocardiopsis synnemataformans
GTGCCGATCTCGCCCTCGGCGGGGATCTCGACGGTGGTCTCGTCGAGGGCGGAGAACTCCATGGACACGTCGGACACCTCGTCCGCGAACTCCATGCGCAGCGGGAAGCCGTTGCCGTCGACCCAGACGCCGATGCCGAGGGTGCCGCTGTAGTCGGAGCCGAGCACCTGAAGGAGCGCGGCCGACTGCTCCTCGGACAGCGCCTCGTACTCCTCGCTGGTCATCGTGCCCTCGATGACCGTCGTCTCCACGCCGCCGACCTCCTCGGTGCCCGCCTCGGAGACGTTCTCCAGAGAGGCGATGGCGCTGGCGGCCTGGGGCAGGGTCTCCTCCTCGGCGGCGCCTCCGCCACGTCGCGGCGGTTCCGTGCCCACGGGGGAGTGAGCGCGATCACGGTTTCCGCCTCCCGGTGTGGAACGGGGACACCGAGACGTGCGGTACGATGGGTTCTTGCCGAAGACCGCTGGTCGTCACCCGAACGGGTGACCTAAGGGCCCATCCGCGATGGGCGCCCGCGCAGGTGTCACAAGAGCTTCCCGTTCCGGATCGCGCTCCGCGCGGCCACCAGAACGCGGTCATGCCCCGTGCGCCTCGCGCCCGGGGCTTTTTCTCGTGCTGACGCCGATTGCCCGGGCCCTTGGAGTCAACCAGCGTTCAATGTTGGAAGGAGTCCCATGGCGAGGCCGGACAAGGCAGCCGCGGTCGCCGAACTCACGGGCGAGTTCCGTGAGTCGAACGGCGCCGTGCTGACCGAATACCGGGGGCTCACTGTCGCGCAGATCACTGAACTGCGTCGCAGCCTCGGCCAGAGCGCGCGTTTTCGCATCGTCAAGAACACGCTGACCAAGATCGCGGTCACGGAGGCCGGTGTCGACGAGCAGGTCAAGGACCTGCTTGAAGGCCCGTCCGCCATCGCCTTCGTCCACGGTGACGTGGTCGAGGCCGCTAAGGGTCTGCGTGACTTCGCGAAGGCGAACTCGCCCCTGGTGATCAAGGGCGGTGTCATCGACGGCAAGTCGATGAGCGCCGACGACATCACCAAGCTGGCCGATCTGGAGTCCCGCGAGGTCATTCTCGCGAAGCTGGCGGGTGCGCTCAAGGCCAAGCAGGGCCAGGCCGCCGCCGTCTTCCAGGCGCTTCCCTCCAAGACTGTGCGTCTCGCGCAGGCTCTGGCGGACAAGCGCTCCCAGGAAGCCGCCTGACCTTTTTGAAACCCGCCGGGTGCCGAGGGCGCCCGGACACTGACTCGCACGCGGACCCGACAGGACCGCGTGTCCGCAGAGAAAGAGAGATCGCACCATGGCGAAGCTCAGCAACGAGGACCTGCTTGCCGCGTTCGAGGAGATGACCCTTCTCGAGCTGGCCGACTTCGTGAAGCTCTTCGAGGACAAGTTCGACGTCACCGCCGCCGCTCCGGCCGCCGTGGCCGTCGCCGCCCCCGGCCAGGGTGGCGGCGCCGCCGAGGTCGAGGAGCAGACCGAGTTCGACGTCATCCTCGAGGGCGCTGGCGACAAGAAGATCCAGGTCATCAAGGAGGTCCGCGGCCTCACGAGCCTGGGCCTCAAGGAGGCCAAGGACCTGGTCGACAACGCTCCCAAGGCACTGCTGGAGGGCGTCAACAAGGAGACGGCCGACAAGGCCAAGGCCGCTCTCGAGGGCGCTGGCGCCTCCGTCACCCTCAAGTAGTCCCACGCGGGCCGCTGAGCGCCCGCTGGCCTGCTTCCGGCGGCCGTCCCTCCTCCCGGGGAGGGGCGGCCGCCTTCGTGTGTCCTGGGGCCCCTCGCCGTCTCCGGGCGGTCTTCCCACGCCCCGCCGGTCCGGCCCGTGTCCGCCCACCGGTCCGGCCCGCACCGCCGTGCTTTCCGCCCCGCCGGTCCGGCCCCGGGCCCGCGTCGCCCCGCCGGTGCGCTGACCTGCGGCGGGTCCGGAGTCCTTTCCCCGAGCCCCGCCGTGTCCGTCACCGCTCGTCTCGCCCCCTGTGCGAAGCTGAGGGAGATCCGGGAGGTCCCGGAACCGGGGGTGCGTGTGCGAACTGTCCCCCGGACGCGCTAATCTCCCGTCCCGGGAAACCCGCTGAGGCCCGGAGGACGTGTTTACCCGCCTGAGGCGGGGGAATCCTTCGGATGTCGTTGGCTCCCGACCCCCGGGCCAGGGCAGGCGCACCAGTCCACCAACGAGGTCGTCGGACCGTCCCGGTCAGCCGGAATCCGGGCTCCTCCGCAAGGAGCGGGCTTGACGGATCGCCCTCCAGGGGTGATCCTGCCGGTGTCGTGAGTGGCGCTGTGGACCGTGAGTGGACAGCGGTGTGGTGTTCGGCTACACTGCTCTTTTGCGCTGCCCTTTGGTGATCCCTGTGCCGGTGAAGGCTACCGCCACTCCATTTTCCGGACATACGGTGGCCCGCTCCCGCTCGATGTGACCGTCTCAACCGCGTTGCGGCGGTCCTTCTCGTGACGGATCGTCTGGCGTGCGCGCTTCAACCGCCACAAGCCTTCGGAAGGACCCCTGTTGGCAGCCTCGCGCAACGCCTCCGCTAACGCCCTTGGTCCGCACCGCGTTTCCTTCGCCCGTATCCAGGAACCACTGGAGGTCCCGAACCTCCTCGCCCTTCAGACCGAGTCGTTCGACTGGCTGCTGGGCAACGACAGGTGGAAGACCCGGGTTGAGACGGCCCGAAACGCTGGCCGCAAGGACGTTCCGGAGCAGTCCGGTCTCGAAGAGATCTTCGAGGAGATCAGCCCGATCGAGGACTTCTCGGGCACGATGTCCCTGTCGTTCCGCGATCACCGCTTCGAGCCGCCCAAGTACTCAGAGGATGAGTGCAAGGACAGGGACATGACCTACTCCGCCCCGATGTTCGTCACGGCGGAGTTCATCAACAACGACACCGGTGAGATCAAGAGCCAGACGGTGTTCATGGGCGACTTCCCGCTCATGACCGAGACGGGCACCTTCATCATCAACGGCACCGAGCGCGTCGTCGTGTCCCAGCTGGTGCGCTCTCCGGGCGTGTACTTCGACAAGTCCGTCGACAAGACCTCGGACAAGGACCTCTTCGGCTGCAAGGTCATCCCGTCCCGCGGCGCCTGGCTGGAGTTCGAGGTCGACAAGCGCGACTTCGTCGGCGTCCGCATCGACCGCAAGCGCAAGCAGGGCGTCACCGTCCTGCTCAAGGCTCTGGGCTGGACCACCGACCAGATCCTGGAGCGCTTCGGCCAGTACGAGTCCATCCGCAACACGCTCGAGAAGGACCCCACCGCGGGCACCGACGACGCGCTGCTGGACATCTACCGCAAGCTGCGCCCCGGAGAGCCGCCCACGAAGGAGTCGGCCCAGGCGCTGTTGGAGAACCTGTACTTCAACCCCAAGCGCTACGACCTGGCCAAGGTCGGCCGCTACAAGATCAACAAGAAGCTCGGCCTCGACACCGACTACACGCAGGGCACGCTGACCGAAGAGGACATCGTCGCCACGATCGACTACATCGTCCGCCTGCACGCGGGTGAGATCGAGAAGGAGACCGCCATCGGTCTCCGTCGGATCGAGACCGACGACATCGACCACTTCGGCAACCGCCGTCTGCGCACCGTCGGCGAGCTCATCCAGAACCAGGTCCGCCTGGGCCTGGCCCGCATGGAGCGCGTGGTCCGCGAGAGGATGACCACCCAGGACGTCGAGGCGATCACGCCGCAGACCCTGATCAACATCCGCCCCGTCGTGGCCTCCATCAAGGAGTTCTTCGGCACCTCGCAGCTGTCGCAGTTCATGGGCCAGACCAACCCGCTGGAGGGCCTGACGCACAAGCGCCGCCTCTCGGCGCTGGGCCCGGGCGGCCTGTCCCGTGAGCGCGCGGGCTTCGAGGTCCGCGACGTGCACCCCTCGCACTACGGCCGCATGTGCCCGATCGAGACCCCCGAGGGACCGAACATCGGTCTGATCGGCTCGCTCGCCGCCTACGGCCGGGTCAACTCCTTCGGCTTCGTGGAGACCCCGTACCGCCGCATCATCGACGGCAAGGTCTCCGAGCAGGTCGACTACCTGACCGCGGACGAGGAGGACCTCCACGTCATCGCGCAGGCCAACACGCCGATGAACCCCGACGGCTCCTTCGCCGAGGCCGGTGTGCTCGTCCGCCGCAAGGGCGGTGAGTTCGAGCAGGTCAGCACGGACGAGGTCGACTACATGGACGTGTCGCCGCGCCAGATGGTGTCGGTCGCCACCGCCATGATCCCGTTCCTGGAGCACGACGACGCCAACCGCGCCCTCATGGGCTCGAACATGCAGCGCCAGGCCGTGCCGCTGCTGACGGCAGAGTCGCCGTTCGTCGGCACCGGCATGGAGTACCGCGCCGCCACCGACGCCGGTGAGGTCGTCCTGGCGCAGAAGGCCGGTGTCGTCGAGGACGTCACCGCCGACTACGTCACCGTCATGGCCGACGACGGCACGCGCAAGACGTACCGCATGGGCAAGTTCCAGCGCTCCAACCAGGGCACCTGCTTCAACCAGCGGCCGATCGTGGCCGAGGGCCAGCGGGTCGAGGAGCGCCAGGTCCTCGCGGACGGCCCCTCCACCGACCAGGGCGAGATGTCGCTGGGCAAGAACCTGCTCGTGGCGTACATGTCCTGGGAGGGCCACAACTACGAGGACGCGATCATCCTCTCCCAGCGCCTGGTGCAGGACGACGTCCTGTCCTCGATCCACATCGAGGAGCACGAGGTCGACGCCCGCGACACCAAGCTGGGCCCGGAGGAGATCACCCGCGAGATCCCCAACGTCAGCGAGGAGGTCCTGGCCGACCTCGACGACCGGGGCATCATCCGCATCGGCGCCGAGGTCGTGGACGGCGACATCCTCGTCGGCAAGGTCACGCCCAAGGGCGAGACCGAGCTGACCCCGGAGGAGCGCCTGCTGCGCGCGATCTTCGGCGAGAAGGCGCGCGAGGTCCGCGACACCTCGCTCAAGGTGCCGCACGGCGAGACCGGCAAGGTCATCGGCGTCCGCGTGTTCAGCCGCGAGGAGGGCGACGAGCTCGCCCCCGGCGTCAACGAGATGGTCCGCGTCTACGTGGCCCAGAAACGCAAGATCACCGACGGTGACAAGCTCGCCGGCCGCCACGGCAACAAGGGCGTCATCTCCAAGATCCTGCCCCAGGAGGACATGCCCTTCCTGGAGGACGGGACGCCGGTCGACATCATCCTCAACCCGCTGGGCGTGCCCGGCCGTATGAACGTCGGCCAGGTCCTGGAGGTCCACCTGGGCTGGCTGGCCAAGAACGGCTGGCTGGTCGAGGGGGTCGAGGAGGAGTGGCAGAAGTCGCTGGAGGCCATCGGTGCCACCGACGTGCCGCCGGGCTCCCGCGTGGCCACGCCGGTCTTCGACGGCCTGCACGGCGACGAGCTCAGCGGCCTGATCAGGTCGGTGCGCCCCAACGCGGACGGCAACCGCCTGGTCAACGACGACGGCAAGGCCCGTCTGTTCGACGGCCGCACCGGCGAACCCTTCGCCGAGCCGATCTCCGTCGGTTACAAGTACATCCTCAAGCTCCACCACCTCGTGGACGACAAGATCCACGCGCGCTCCACCGGCCCGTACTCCATGATCACCCAGCAGCCGCTGGGCGGTAAGGCGCAGTTCGGCGGTCAGCGCTTCGGTGAGATGGAGGTGTGGGCGCTGGAGGCCTACGGCGCCGCCTACGCCCTCCAGGAGCTGCTCACCATCAAGTCCGACGACGTGGTGGGCCGGGTCAAGGTCTACGAGGCCATCGTCAAGGGCGAGAACATCCCCGAACCGGGCATCCCTGAGTCCTTCAAGGTGCTCATCAAGGAGATGCAGTCGCTCTGTCTGAACGTGGAGGTGCTGTCCAGTGACGGTATGTCCATCGAGATGCGGGACAGCGACGAGGACGTCTTCCGCGCGGCGGAAGAACTGGGAATCGACCTGGGTCGGCGGGAGCCGAGCAGTGTCGAAGAGGTCTAACTTCCGCATTCTTCGAGAGCAGGGGACGAATTAAGTGCTCGACGTCAACTTCTTCGACGAGCTGCGCATCGGCCTGGCCACGGCCGACGACATCCGCCAGTGGTCGCACGGCGAGGTCAAGAAGCCCGAGACCATCAACTACCGCACCCTCAAGCCCGAGAAGGACGGACTCTTCTGCGAGAAGATCTTCGGTCCGACCCGCGACTGGGAGTGCTACTGCGGCAAGTACAAGCGCGTCCGCTTCAAGGGCATCATCTGTGAGCGCTGCGGCGTCGAGGTGACCCGTGCCAAGGTGCGCCGTGAGCGGATGGGCCACATCGAGCTGGCCGCTCCCGTCACGCACATCTGGTACTTCAAGGGCGTGCCCTCCCGCCTGGGCTACCTGCTGGACCTGGCGCCGAAGGATCTCGAGAAGATCATCTACTTCGCCGCCTACATGGTCACGTGGGTGGACACCGAGGCCCGTGAGCGCGACCTCCAGTCCCTGGAGGCGCGGATCTCGGTCGAGAAGCAGCACCTGGAGCAGCGCCGCGACTCCACCGTCGAGGACCGCCACCGCAAGCTGGAGGCCGACCTCGCCGAGCTGGAGGAGCAGGGCGCCAAGGGCGACGCCCGCCGCAAGGTGCGCGAGGGCGCCGAGCGCGAGATGCGCCAGCTGCGCGACCGCGCCCAGCGCGAGATCGACCGCCTCGACGAGGTCTGGAACCGGTTCAAGAACCTCAAGGTCCAGGACCTCGAGGGCGACGAGATGCTCTACCGCGAGATGCGGGACCGCTTCGGCAAGTACTTCCGCGGCGGCATGGGCGCTCAGGCCATCCAGGACCGGCTGGCCAACTTCGAGCTGGACGTGGAGGCCGAGAGGCTCCGCGAGATCATCCGCACCGGCAAGGGCCAGAAGAAGGCCCGCGCCCTGAAGCGGCTCAAGGTCGTCTCGGCGTTCCTCAACACCACCAACAGCCCCATGGGCATGGTGCTGGACTGCATCCCGGTCATCCCGCCGGACCTGCGTCCGATGGTGCAGCTGGACGGTGGCCGCTTCGCGACCTCCGACCTCAACGACCTGTACCGCCGTGTCATCAACCGCAACAACCGCCTCAAGCGGCTGCTGGACCTCGGCGCGCCCGAGATCATCGTCAACAACGAGAAGCGGATGCTCCAGGAGGCCGTCGACGCGCTGTTCGACAACGGCCGCCGGGGCCGCCCGGTCACCGGGCCGGGCAACCGTCCGCTCAAGTCGCTGTCCGACATGCTCAAGGGCAAGCAGGGCCGCTTCCGCCAGAACCTGCTCGGCAAGCGTGTCGACTACTCCGGCCGTTCGGTCATCGTCGTCGGTCCGCAGCTCAAACTGCACCAGTGCGGCCTGCCCAAGCAGATGGCGCTGGAGCTGTTCAAGCCGTTCGTGATGAAGCGCCTGGTCGACCTGAACCACGCGCAGAACATCAAGAGCGCCAAGCGCATGGTCGAGCGGTCCCGCCCGGTCGTGTGGGACGTCCTCGAAGAGGTCATCACCGAGCACCCGGTTCTGCTCAACCGCGCCCCGACGCTGCACCGCCTGGGCATCCAGGCCTTCGAGCCGCAGCTGGTCGAGGGCAAGGCCATCCAGATCCACCCGCTCGTGTGCACGGCGTTCAACGCCGACTTCGACGGCGACCAGATGGCCGTGCACCTGCCGCTGTCCGCCGAGGCCCAGGCCGAGGCGCGGCTGCTGATGCTGGCCACCAACAACATCCTCAAGCCGTCCGACGGCAAGCCCGTGACCATGCCCACCCAGGACATGATCATCGGCCTGTTCTACCTGACGACGGAGAAGGTCGGGGCCAAGGGCGAGGGACGCTCGTTCCTCTCCCCGGCCGAGGGCATCATGGCCTACGACCTGGGGGACCTCGACCTCCAGGCGAGGATCAACCTGCGGATCGCCGACGGCGCCCCCGGTCCCAGGGACTGGACGCCGCCGGAGGGCTGGACCCCGGGGGAGCCGTACACCCTGGAGACCACCCTGGGCCGGTACCTGTTCAACGAGACCACCCCGGTCGACTACCCGTACGTCAACTTCCAGGTGGGCAAGAAGCAGGTCTCGACGCTGGTCAACGACCTCGCCGAGAACTACCCCAAGGTCCAGGTCGCCACGACGCTGGACGCCCTCAAGGACGCCGGTTACCACTGGGCCACCCGGTCCGGTCTGACCATCGGCATCGAGGACGTCGTCGCGCCGCCGCGCAAGACCGAGATCCTGGAGGGGTACGAGCGCAAGGCGGACAAGATCCAGCGCGAGTACGACCGCGGTCTCATCACCGACGACGAGCGCCGTCAGGAGCTCACCGAGGTGTGGACCCAGGCCACCACCGAGGTCGCCCAGGACATGGAGGCCAACTTCCCCGCCGACAACCCGGTGTGGATGATGGTCCAGTCCGGCGCCCGAGGCAACCCGATGCAGGTGCGCCAGATCGCGGGTATCCGCGGCCTGGTCTCCAACACCAAGGGTGAGACGATCCCGCGTCCGATCAAGTCCTCCTACCGCGAGGGCCTGTCCGTGCTGGAGTACTTCATCTCCACGCACGGCCAGCGCAAGGGCCTGGCCGACACCGCCCTGCGTACCGCCGACTCGGGTTACCTGACCCGTCGTCTGGTGGACGTGGCGCAGGACGTCATCGTCCGCGAGATCGACTGCGGCACGGAGCGCTCGCTCTGGCACGAGATCGGCGAGAAGAACGCCGCCGGCGTCGTCGTGCGCAAGCACAACGTCGAGAACACCGGTTTCGGCCGGACCATCGCCGAGGACACGCTGAACGACGAGGGCAAGGTCATCCTCCCCGCCCTGAGCGACACCTCCGAGCAGAACATCGACAAGCTGATCGCGGCCGGGGTCACCCGGGTCCGCGTGCGCTCGTCGCTGGTCTGCGAGGCCAAGATCGGCGTCTGCACCACCTGCTACGGCCGCTCCATGGCGACCGGCAAGCCGGTGGACGTCGGTGAGGCGATCGGTATCATCGCGGCCCAGTCCATCGGTGAGCCCGGCACCCAGCTGACCATGCGTACCTTCCACATGGGTGGTTCGGCCGGTCAGGACATCACCCACGGTCTGCCCCGTGTCCAGGAGCTCTTCGAGGCCCGCGTCCCCAAGGGTGTGGCCCCGATCTCCGAGATGGAGGGCCGGATCCGGATCGACGACACCGAGAAGAGCCGCAAGATCGTCGTCATCCCCGACGACGGCACGGACGAGATCGCCTACCCGGTACCGATGCGCGCCCAGCTGCTCGTCACCGACGGCGACCACGTCAAGGTCGGCGAGCAGCTGATCCAGGGTGCGATCAACCCGCACGAGGTCCTGCGCATCCAGGGACCGCGCGCGGTGCAGCAGCACCTGGTGTCCGAGGTCCAGGAGGTGTACAAGTCGCAGGGTGTGTCCATCCACGACAAGCACATCGAGATCATCGTCCGCCAGATGCTCAAGCGGGTGAACATCCTGGAGTCGGGCGACACCGAGCTGCTGCCCGGTGAGATGGTCGAGCGTCCGAAGTTCGAGCGGATCAACCGCCGCGTCGTGTCCGAGGGCGGCCAGCCCGCGGCCGGACGCCCGGTGCTGCTGGGTATCACCAAGGCCTCTCTGGCCACGGAGTCCTGGCTGTCCGCGGCCTCCTTCCAGGAGACCACCCGGGTGCTCACCGAGAACGCGATCCACGGCAAGAGCGACCCGCTCCTCGGCCTCAAGGAGAACGTCATCATCGGTAAGCTCATCCCGGCCGGTACCGGCATTCCGCAGTACCGCAACATCCGGGTGGAGCCGACCGAGGAGGCCAAGGCCTCGATGTACTCGGTCTCCGGGTACGAGGAGCCGAGCGAGTACACCTTCGGACAGGGTTCGGGCGAGGCCGTTCCGCTGGAGGAGTACGACTTCGGGCCGTACAACCGGTAGAAGCGGTTTGCTGAACTGACGGCGGCGGTATGCCACCCCTCGCGGGGGGTGGTACCGCCGCCGTTCCGCGCACAGGGTCCGCTGACGCGGACGGAAGACGGCGCTACTGCGCTGGCGGGAGAGGCACAGGTGACTGACAACGGGGGCGAACGGCGGGACTCCGACGCGGAGGACTCGTGGTTCAAGCCGAGTGAGAACCGCTATCGCACACAGTCGGACTACCAGGACCCGCTCGAACCGGAGGGGACCGGTGACACGGTCTTTCCGGACAGCGGGGGGTACGCGGGGCTGAGTTCGTCCCGTCCGGCCATGGTGGAGCCCTATCCGGAGGCGCTGGGCGGACCGCCGCCCCCCGTCTCCCACGGCATCTCCTACCCGGGCGCCGGGTCGTCGGCCTACCAGCCGCTGACCAGGGTCCCGGGGGAGACCGAGGAGTCCTCCCTGCCGAGCGTCGCGGCCAGCGCCCAGGTGCCCCTCCCGTCGGAGCAGGGGACTGACCGGTCCGAGTCCTGGTCCGACGGCCCCCGAACCCAGGAGATGCCCGTGCTGGGCGACCGGGACGCCCCGGACGCCGGGCGGCCCTGGGACGTGCCCTCCTCCGCACCCGGTTCCTCCGCGGCCGCTGAGCAGCCGTGGGGCTCCGGCGCCCAGGTGGACGACGACCGGGGCGCGCCCTCCTGGGAGGCGCCGTCCGACACCGTCGGCGGCGCACGCGCCTCCTCCGCCTGGGACACGGACGCCCCCGCCCGCGGCGGGAGCGACCGCGACGCCGCCCCGTGGGCGGACTCCTCCGGGGCCGCTGGTTCCGTGGAGGGCGGTTCCGCCGGTAGGTCCCAGCCCTGGGACGCCCCGGCCTCCGGTGCGTCCGGCCAGCCGTGGGACGACGCCTCCGCCTCCGGTGTGTCCGGAGGGCGGGCATGGGACGGTGTTCCCGCTTCCGGTGTGACCGGTGGTCAGCCGTGGGACGAGGCTCCGGTCGCGGACCGGCGTGATCCGCTCGACGACGGCCTCGGTACGGCCTCGTGGGACGCTCCGGCTTCTGGTGCGGCGAGTACCGCCGGTACCCGGCCGTGGGAGGAGGACACGCGCGCCTCCTCAGCCTGGGACGCGCACGCCCCCGCCCGCGACGACCGCGGTCCGGACCTGTGGGCGGACTCCTCCGGGGCCGCTGGTTCCGTGGAGGGCGGTTCCGCCGGTGGGTCCCAGCCCTGGGACGCCCCGGCCTCCGGTGCGTCCGGCCAACCTTGGGACGACACCCCGGGTCGTAGCCGTGACGCGGCCGACGACGGTCTGGGTCCCGCGTCGTGGGAGGCTCCCTCCTCCGCCGCGTCCGGTCAGCCGTGGGACGAGGCTCCGGTCGCGGACCGGCGCGATCCGCTCGACGACGGCCTCGGTACGGCCTCGTGGGACGCTCCGGCCTCCGGTGCGGCGAGTACCGCCGGTGCCCGGCCGTGGGAGGAGGACACGCGCGCCTCCTCAGCCTGGGACGCGGACGCCCCCGCCGGTGGCGGCGGTGACCGGGACCCAGCTGCTCCCTGGCCGGGGGCCTCCGGGAGCGGCGGTCAGGTGGAGGGCGCCCAGCCCTGGGACGACGCGCCCGTGGGCGGTACGCGCGACCCGCTCGACGACGGTCTGGGACCGGCCTCGTGGGAGGCCCCGGCCTCCTCCGGGTCCGGACAACCCTGGGACGGCACTTCGGAATCCGGCGCCGACATCGCGCCCGGTACGGACGACGGCGGGTTCGGGGACAGCGGCCAGCGGGACCTCGGGGCCTGGAGCGCCGAGGCTCCGGTCGCGGACCGGCGCGACCCGCTCGACGACGGTCTGGGACCGGCCTCGTGGGAGGCTCCGTCCTCCTCCGCGACCGGGCAGCCGTGGGACGACGCACCCGTGGGCGGTACGCGCGACCCGCTCGACGACGGTCTGGGCCCCGCGTCGTGGGAGACGCGGTCCTCCCCGACCGACCAGCCGTGGGATCCCGACCCCGCCGGTGACCGCGGTGCCTGGAACACCGACCGGGGCGGCCAGCCCTGGGAGAGCGACGCACGCGGTTCCTCCGGCTGGGACGACGACGCTCTCGCCCGCGACCGGGACCGCGAGCGCGGCTCCGCCTCCTGGACCGACGTCCCCGGTCCCGACGGCAGTTCCTGGGAGGACGACGCCCCGGTGGACCGGCCCTGGGACGACCGCGCCCCCCGGCACGGGACCGGTGAGCGCGGTGCCGACGCCTGGGACGACCGCCCCTACGGTGACGACGATCCCCTCGGGGAAAACGGCGCACGCGGCCGGTCCTGGGACGACGACGAACTCGGCGGGGACCTCCGGAGCGCCGACAGGGCCCCTGCGGGAGCTGAAGCTCCGGACGCCTGGGCGCCCTCCGGCCGGACCGACGACCGTTCCGGAGCGGGCTCCGGCGGTTCGTGGGGCGACGGGTACGG
Organism: Nocardiopsis synnemataformans; assembly: GCF_965343085.1. Taxonomy (NCBI): domain Bacteria; kingdom Bacillati; phylum Actinomycetota; class Actinomycetes; order Streptosporangiales; family Nocardiopsidaceae; genus Nocardiopsis; species Nocardiopsis synnemataformans. Next base: position 12,328 of record NZ_CBDRFA010000088.1, read on the forward strand.
CGACGAGCTCTCGCCCTCCGGGCTGGGTACGGGCACCGGCAACACCTGGGCGTTCGACCGCAACGACCCCCGGTTGCCGGACGTGGTCCGGGAGGCGGAGCAGCGCCGCAGGGAGTCCTCAGGAGGGCCGGAGACCGTCGACTGGGGAGGGCCCGACACCGGTGGGCTCTCCGCGGCGGTCCCCGGCGCGGACGACCCCCTGGGCGCGATCGCCGACATGCAGTCGCGTGCCCGGTCCAGGGACCAGGACCTGCCGGAGGACCCCGGCGGGGCCACCCAGATGTTCGACGCCCGGGCCCTGGCAGAGGGTGCCTGGGAGGACGACGACGAGTTCCGGCGCGGCGACCGCCGCGGGGGCGACGGAGCGGGCTACGGCCACTACGACGACGACCCCGACGGGCCGGAGTACGGCCACGACGGGGAGGCGGAGCGGCCGGAGCCGGAGTACGGCCACGACGACGATCCCGAGCCCGAGTTCCGCCGGGACGACCGCGACGAGCGCGACGACCACGACGACTCGGAGTACGAGGACGGGTTCACCCCGGCCGACTACGGCATGCCCGCCGCCCCGGCGGGTCGCAGCAGGCGCCGCAAGGACCCGATCGCCGACGACTTCCCCGGCTTCGGCGACCGCCCCCTGGGGGGTGAGGCCGGTGACGCCTACCCCGGCTACGACAGCATCGACTTCCTCGCCGACACCGAGCGGGGGGCGACGCTCACCCTGTGGCTGGGCGTGGTCTCGCTGCTGCCCGGCGTGGGACTGGTCACGGCCGTCCTGGCCCTGCTGGTCACCGGGCCCAAGGCCAAGAGGGCGATCCGCGAGTCCCGCGGGCAGCTGGACGGCCTCGGTCTGATCACGACTGGAACGGTCTTCGCCGTCATCGGCATCCTGGTGACGGTGACCTCCGTCGCCCTCTGGCTGGTCCTGTAGCGCGACGGCCGCCTCTCGGGGACAATCGTTCCGGGGAGGCGGCCGTCATCCTTCGGCCGCACTCTCGGCGAAGCGGGGCGAAGCAGCCGCAGGACCACGTAGACTGGTGGTGACCCACGGCTACGCGAGGATCCGTTCCCACGGTTCCCGCCATGTCGCACACCGTTTTGACCGTCCTGACGGCAAGCGGTAGCCTGTGTGATTGTGCCCGTGAGTCGACGGGTCGCACATGTGTGTGCGGCGCCCGGTTCCGCAGACGAGGACCTACGGTGCGCGGCGCATGTGAACCCCCTCCCATGATTCGACCTCTCGGTCGGGTGTGAACTCGGTTTCGCCATGCGCGGGAACCAACGCGACACGCCCGACATCGGGGGTCGGCGAGGTTCGGGAAATCCAGCAGGTCAATAGCGATATCGGCTACGAGAACCGGCGTAGGTCACGAGGAAGACGGAGACGCGGTGCCCACCATCCAGCAGCTGGTCCGCAAGGGCCGACAGGACAAGGTCGCAAAGAACAAGACCCCGGCGCTGAAGGGGAGTCCGCAGCGTCGTGGTGTGTGCACTCGTGTCTACACCACCACGCCCAAGAAGCCGAACTCCGCTCTGCGCAAGGTCGCCCGAGTCAAGCTGAGCAGCCAGATCGAGGTCACGGCCTACATCCCCGGCATCGGCCACAACCTCCAGGAGCACAGCATCGTGCTCGTGCGTGGTGGCCGTGTGAAGGACCTGCCGGGTGTCCGTTACCGCATCGTGCGCGGCTCGCTCGACACGCAGGGTGTCCGTAACCGCAAGCAGGCGCGTAGCCGTTACGGCGCCAAGAAGGAGAAGTAAGCATGCCGCGCAAGGGTCCGGCGCCGAAGCGCCAGCTCATCACCGACCCGGTCTACGGCTCGCCGCTCGTCACCGCACTGATCAACAAGGTGCTGCTCGACGGCAAGCGCTCCATCGCCCAGAGCGTCGTGTACGACGCCCTGGAGGGCGCTCGCGAGAAGACCGGCCAGGACCCGCTCGTCGTCCTGAAGCGGGGTCTGGACAACGTCAAGCCCGCGCTCGAGGTTCGCAGCCGCCGCGTCGGCGGTGCGACCTACCAGGTGCCGGTCGAGGTTCGCGCCTCCCGGTCCACCACGCTGGCTCTGCGCTGGCTGGTCGACTTCTCGCGCAAGCGTCGTGAGAAGACCATGACCGAGCGCCTGATGAACGAGCTGGTCGACGCCAGCAACGGTCTCGGCGCGGCCGTCAAGAAGCGTGAGGACACGCACAAGATGGCCGAGTCGAACAAGGCCTTCGCGCACTACCGCTGGTAATTCCGGCGCGTTCGAAACAGACCGAGGGACGACGAGCCTCATGGCTGCCAAAACTGTTCTTGACCTGGCCAAGGTCCGCAACATCGGGATCATGGCTCACATCGACGCTGGTAAGACCACGACGACTGAGCGGATCCTCTACTACACCGGTGTGACCCACAAGGTGGGCGAGGTCCATGATGGCGCTGCCACGATGGACTGGATGAAGGAGGAGCAGGAGCGGGGTATCACCATTACCTCCGCTGCTACCACCACCCACTGGGACGACCACACCATCAACATCATCGACACGCCCGGCCACGTGGACTTCACGGTCGAGGTCGAGCGGTCGCTGCGTGTGCTCGACGGTGCCGTCGCGGTCTTCGACGCCAAAGAGGGCGTGGAGCCCCAGTCGGAGCAGGTCTGGCGCCAGGCGGACCGCTACGGCGTCCCGCGTATCTGCTTCGTCAACAAGATGGACAAGATCGGCGCCGAGTTCCAGCGCTGTGTCGACATGTTCCGTGAGCGCCTCGGCGCCAACGCCATGCCGATCCAGCTCAACATCGGTGCCGAGAGCGACTTCAAGGGCGTCATCGACCTCGTCCGCATGAAGGCCTACGTCTGGAACGACGAGGCCGCGCTCGGCGAGATGTACGACACGGTCGACATCCCCGAGAGCCACGCCGACGCCGCCCGTGAGGCTCGCGACCAGTTCATCGAGACGCTGGCCGAGGCCGACGACGAGATCATGGAGATGTACCTGGAGGGCCAGGAGCCCACCGTGGAGCAGCTCGTCCCCGCGATCCGTCGTGCGACCATCGCCGGTACGGCCGTCCCGGTCGTGTGCGGCACCGCGTTCAAGAACAAGGGCGTGCAGCCCCTGCTCGACGCGGTCACCGCCTACCTCCCCTCGCCCCTGGACGTCGAGGGCGTCGAGGGCCACGACCCCAAGGACGAGACCGAGGAGACCAAGCTCGTCCGCAAGCCGAGCAACGACGAGCCGCTGTCGGCCCTGGTCTTCAAGATCATGAGCGACCCGCACCTGGGCAAGCTGACCTACGTGCGCGTCTACTCCGGCGTTCTCCAGGCGGGCACCCAGGTGCTCAACAGCCTCAAGGGCCGCAAGGAGCGCATCGGCAAGATCTACCGCATGCACTCCAACAAGCGCGAGGAGATCTCCGAGGTCGGCGCCGGCGACATCGTCGCCGTCATGGGCCTCAAGGACACCACGACCGGTGAGACCCTGTGCGACCAGGCGAACCCGATCGTGCTGGAGTCCATGACCTTCCCGGCTCCGGTCATCGAGGTGGCCATCGAGCCCAAGACCAAGAGCGACCAGGAGAAGCTGGGCATCGCGATCCAGCGTCTCGCGGACGAGGACCCCTCGTTCCAGGTCGCCACGGACGACCAGACCGGTCAGACCGTGATCTCGGGCATGGGCGAGCTGCACCTCGAGGTGCTCGTCAACCGCATGCGCGACGAGTTCAAGGTCGAGGCGAACATCGGCAAGCCCCAGGTGGCCTACCGCGAGACCATTCGCAAGAAGGTCGAGGGGCACGTCTACACCCACAAGAAGCAGACCGGTGGGTCGGGCCAGTTCGCCAAGGTCAAGATCGACATCGAGCCCCTGGAGACCGAGAGCGGCGACGCCTCGGGCTACGAGTTCGTCAACGCCGTCACCGGTGGCCGCATCCCGAGGGAGTACATCCCCTCGGTCGACGCCGGCTGCCAGGAGGCCGCCGAGCTGGGCGTGCTCGCGCACTACCCGCTCGTCGGCGTCAAGGTGACGCTCCAGGACGGCCAGTACCACGAGGTCGACTCCTCCGAGATGGCCTTCAAGACCGCCGGTTCGATCGCCTTCAAGGAGATCGTCAAGCTGGCCAAGCCGACTCTCCTGGAGCCGGTCATGGCTGTCGAGGTCACCACCCCCGAGGAGTACATGGGTGACGTGATCGGCGACCTGAACTCCCGCCGTGGACAGATCCAGTCCATGGACGAGCGTTCCGGCGTCCGTCTCGTCAAGGCCCTCGTGCCCCTCTCCGAAATGTTCGGCTACGTGGGTGACCTGCGCAGCCGCACGCAGGGTCGAGCCAACTACTCGATGGTGTTCGACTCCTACGCGGAGGTTCCGTCCGCTGTCGCCCAAGAAATTGTGGCGAAGGTCCGCGGCGAATAGTCGCGAACACGTAACCAGCCCGCTCCCCGTCCACGCGGGGAGCGAGCACCAGACAGCTCTGTACGTCTAGGAGACATCCAGTGGCGAAAGCAAAGTTCGAGCGGACTAAGCCGCACGTCAACATCGGCACCATCGGTCACATCGACCACGGCAAGACCACGCTGACCGCGGCCATCACCAAGGTGCTGCACGACGCGTACCCGGAGCTGAACCCGTTCACGCCGTTCGAGGACATCGACAACGCTCCTGAGGAGCGCGAGCGCGGTATCACCATCTCCGTCGCCCACGTCGAGTACCAGACCGAGGCGCGTCACTACGCCCACGTGGACTGCCCCGGTCACGCCGACTACGTGAAGAACATGATCACGGGTGCGGCGCAGATGGACGGCGCCATCCTGGTCGTGGCCGCCACCGACGGCCCGATGCCGCAGACCAAGGAGCACGTGCTCCTGGCCCGCCAGGTCGGCGTGCCCTACATCGTGGTGGCCCTGAACAAGGCCGACATGGTGGACGACGAGGAGATCTTCGAGCTCGTCGAGCTCGAGGTCCGCGAGCTCCTCAGCGAGTACGAGTTCCCCGGCGACGACGTCCCCGTCACCAAGGTCTCCGCGCTCAAGGCGCTGGAGGGCGACGAGGAGTGGGGCAAGTCCGTCCTGGAGCTCATGGGCACCGTGGACCAGTTCATCCCCGAGCCCGAGCGTGACACCGACAAGCCCTTCCTCATGCCGATCGAGGACGTCTTCTCGATCACCGGTCGCGGCACCGTCGTCACCGGTCGCATCGAGCGCGGCATCGTCAACGTCAACGAGACCGTTGACATTGTCGGCATCAAGGAAGAGAAGCAGACCACCACGGTCACCGGTGTCGAGATGTTCCGCAAGCTGCTCGACCAGGGCCAGGCCGGCGACAACGTCGGTCTGCTCCTGCGCGGCATCAAGCGCGAGGACGTCGAGCGCGGCCAGGTCGTCATCAAGCCCGGTACGACCACCCCGCACACCGAGTTCGAGGCCCAGGTCGTCATCCTGTCCAAGGACGAGGGTGGCCGCCACACGCCGTTCTTCAACAACTACCGCCCGCAGTTCTACTTCCGCACGACCGACGTCACCGGCGTCGTGACGCTGCCGGAGGGCACCGAGATGGTCATGCCCGGTGACAACACCGAGATGACCGTCCAGCTCATCCAGCCGGTCGCCATGGAGGACGGTCTGAAGTTCGCCATCCGTGAGGGTGGCCGGACCGTGGGCGCGGGTCGCGTCACGAAGATCCTCAAGTAGTACCCGTGCGGGGGCGGCCCCTTCCGGAGCCGTCCCCGCCGTGGTGGGTGGGCTGTGGGTCCACGGCCCGCCCACCAGCACACAAGACGTCATCGGGCTCTGTGACGGTGACGCACCGCAGGGGCAAGCCCTGTTGCGGTTTCTCAAGGGAATAGGGGCTCACGGCTACACGGCGGATCCGCCGGGCCTGGGCGTCTGTGACCGGGACAGCTCACCGTTACGGACACTGAAGCGAAGGACGAACAGGCCACATGGCGGGACAAAAGATCCGCATTCGGCTAAAGGCCTATGACCACGAGGTCATCGACAGCTCGGCTCGCAAGATCGTCGAGACTGTGACGCGAACTGGCGCACAGGTCGCGGGCCCGGTGCCGCTGCCGACGGAGAAGAACGTTTACTGCGTCATCCGATCGCCGCACAAGTACAAGGACTCGCGCGAGCACTTCGAGATGCGCACGCACAAGCGGCTGATCGACATCATCGACCCCACGCCGAAGACGGTGGACTCGCTCATGCGACTCGACCTCCCGGCGGGCGTTGACATCGAGATCAAGCTTTAAGGACGCACAGACATGGCCACCAAGCAGATCAAGGGAGTTCTGGGCGAAAAGCTCGGCATGACCCAGGTCTTCGACGACACGGGCAAGATGGTGCCCGTGACGGTTCTGAAGGCCGGTCCGTGCGTCGTGAGCCGCATCCGGACTCCGGACACCGATGGCTACTCCGCCATCCAGCTCGGCTACGGGCAGATCAACCCGCGCAAGGTCAACAAGCCGCTCGGCGACTACCTGCGCAGGCACGACCTGACCCCGCGTCGCCACTACGTCGAGGTCCGCACGGTCGACGCCACCGAGTACACGCTCGGCCAGGAGGTCACCGCGGACAGCTTCGACATCGGCCAGAAGGTCGACGTCACGGGTAAGAGCAAGGGCAAGGGCTTCGCCGGTGTGATGAAGCGCCACGGTTTCCGCGGCCTCTCCGCCTCGCACGGCACCCAGCGCAAGCACCGCTCGCCCGGTTCCATCGGCGGCTGCGCCACGCCCGGACGCGTGTTCAAGGGCATGCGCATGGCCGGTCGCATGGGCAACGTGCGCAAGACCGTCCAGAACCTGACCGTCCACTCCGTGGACGCGGAGAAGGGGCTCATCCTGGTCAAGGGTGCCGTCCCCGGTCCCAACGGCGGTCTGGTGCTCGTCCGCACCGCTGTGAAGGGGGACAAGTAAGCCATGGCCCAGATCGAGGTCAAGAACCCCGAGGGCGGCGCCAAGGGCAGCGTCGAGCTGCCGGACAGCGTCTTCGCCCAGAAGGTCAGCATCCCGCTGATCCACCAGGTCGTGAACGCCCAGCTCGCCGCTGGTCGTCAGGGCACCCACGCCACCAAGACCCGCGGCGAGGTCCGCGGCGGTGGCAAGAAGCCCTACCGCCAGAAGGGCACCGGCCGGGCCCGTCAGGGTTCCATCCGCGCCCCGCAGTACACCGGCGGCGGCACGGTCCACGGACCCCAGCCTCGCGACTACAGCCAGCGCACTCCCAAGAAGATGAAGGCCGCCGCCCTGCGCGCAGCCCTCTCCGACCGGGCGCGTCACGGCCGCATCCACGTCGTCAGCCAGTTCGTGGCCGAGGACCTGGAGAGCAAGTTCACGCAGACCGCTCTGAAGACGCTGCGCCAGGTCACCGAGTCCGACAAGGTCCTGGTGGTGCTGGCCCGCGAGGACGAGCACAACCGGCGCGCCCTGCGCAACGTCGAAGAGTTGCACATCCTCGACGCGGACCAGGTGAACACCTACGACGTCCTCTACTCGGACGACGTGGTCTTCACCGAGGCGGGCTACGCCGAGTTCCTGGCCCACGCGGCTGGTGCCTCCAAGGCCGCGCAGTCCGAGGAGGACGACCAGTGAGGATCGCCGACCACCGGGACATCATCGTCGAGCCGGTGATCTCCGAGAAGAGCTACGGGCTCATGGACGAGAACAAGTACACGTTCATCGTCCGCCCGGACGCCAACAAGACCCAGATCAAGATCGCGATCGAGAAGATCTTCGAGGTGAAGGTCACGAGCGTGAACACGATCAACCGCAAGGGCAAGCGCAAGCGCACCCGCTTCGGTTACGGGAAGCGTCCCGACACCAAGCGCGCGATCGTCAGTGTCGCCGAGGGCGACCGGATCGACATCTTCGGTGTCTGACCTCTCCCGGGTCTGACCGCTACACACCAAGCAACACGTAAAGGAATGCGCGAAGAAGATGGGCATTCGTAAGTACAAGCCGACGACGCCGGGTCGTCGCGGCTCCAGCGTGAGCGACTTCGTCGAGATCACGCGCTCGGAGCCCGAGAAGTCCCTGGTGCGTCCGCTCCACTCCAAGGGCGGTCGCAACGGCCACGGCCGGATCACCGCCCGTCACCAGGGTGGTGGCCACAAGCGCGCCTACCGCGTGATCGACTTCCGTCGTCACGACAAGGACGGCGTGCCGGCCAAGGTCGCCCACATCGAGTACGACCCGAACCGCACCGCGCGCATCGCGCTGCTCCACTACGTGGACGGCGAGAAGCGCTACATCCTGGCTCCGGCCGGCCTCAAGCAGGGCGACCGGGTCGAGAACGGTCCGCAGTCCGACATCAAGCCCGGCAACTGCCTCCCGCTGCGCAACATCCCCACGGGTACGTTCGTGCACGCGGTCGAGCTGAAGCCGGGTGGCGGCGCCAAGCTGGGCCGCTCCGCGGGCTCGCAGATCCAGCTCCTGGCCAAGGAGGGCAAGTACGCCACGCTGCGTATGCCCTCCGGCGAGATGCGCATGGTGGAGATCACCTGCCGCGCGACCGTCGGCCAGGTGGGCAACGCCGAGCAGTCCAACATCAACTGGGGCAAGGCCGGTCGCTCCCGCTGGAAGGGCAAGCGCCCGACCGTCCGTGGTGTCGTGATGAACCCGGTCGACCACCCCCACGGTGGTGGCGAGGGCAAGACCTCCGGTGGCCGTCACCCGGTCAGCCCCTGGGGTAAGAAGGAAGGCCGGACCCGGGCCAAGAACAAGGCCAGCGACAAGCTCATCGTGCGGCGTCGGCGTAGCGGTAAGAAGAAGCGGTAAGGAGCACGTCTGATGCCACGTAGCCTTAAGAAGGGTCCCTTCGTCGACGACCACCTCATCAAGAAGGTGGAGTCGCAGAACGAGAAGGGGACCAAGAACGTCATCAAGACGTGGTCCCGGCGGTCCATGATCGTTCCGGAGATGATCGGTCACACGATCGCCGTCCACGACGGCCGCAAGCACGTCCCCGTGTTCGTGTCCGAGTCGATGGTCGGCCACAAGCTCGGTGAGTTCGCTCCCACGCGTACTTTCCGCAGCCACGTCAAGGAAGACCGCCGTAGCCGCCGTTAGCGGTTGCAGCAGGAGAAAGAACCATTTCTCCACGGTGAGTGGAGATGAATTTCCGTGAGCGAGGGAAAAGCGATGGGAACGAGGGCACAGGCACGGTTCGTCCGTGTTACGCCCCGAAAGGCCCGCCGGGTGGTGGACCTTATTCGCGGGTTGCCCGCTGACGAGGCACAGGCGGTGCTCCGGTTCGCGCCCCAGTCGGCGAGCGAGCCCGTTGGCAAGGTACTGGCTAGTGCCATCGCCAACGCCGAGCACAACGACAAGCTGGACCGCGGGACGCTGGTGGTCGAACGCGCGTGGGTGGACGAGGGTCCGACCCTGAAGCGCATTCGCCCGCGAGGCTTCGGCCGCGCCTTCCGGGTGACCAAGCGCACGAGCCACATCACCGTGGTCGTCGCTGAGCGCTCGGGCGCCTCGTCCAAGACGAAGGAAAGGACCCGATAGTGGGGCAGAAGGTAAACCCGCACGGGTTCCGCCTCGGCATCACCACCGACTTCAAGAGCCGTTGGTACGCCGACAAGTCCTACAAGGACTACGTCAAGGAAGACGTCGCGATCCGTCGGATGCTGACCCGTGGCATGGAGCGCGCGGGCATCTCCAAGGTGGAGATCGAGCGCACCCGTGACCGCGTCCGCGTGGACGTCTACACCGCCCGGCCGGGCATCGTCATCGGCCGCCGCGGCGTCGAGGCCGACCGCATCCGGACGGACCTGGAGAAGCTGACCGGCAAGCAGGTCCAGCTGAACGTCTTCGAGGTCAAGAACCCCGAGATCGACGCGCAGCTCGTCGCCCAGGGCGTCGCCGAGCAGCTGAGCAGCCGCGTGGCGTTCCGCCGCGCGATGCGCAAGGCCATGCAGACCGCGATGAAGAGCGGTGCCAAGGGCATCCGCATCCAGTGCGGTGGCCGTCTGGGCGGGGCCGAGATGTCGCGGTCGGAGTTCTACCGCGAGGGTCGTGTGCCGCTGCACACGCTGCGCGCCGACATCGACTATGGCTTCTTCGAGGCCCGTACGACCTTCGGCCGCATCGGTGTGAAGGTCTGGATCTACAAGGGTGACGCGCCCGCCACCCGCGCCGAGCGCGAAGCGGCCCAGGCCGCGCAGCGCTCCGCCGGTGGCGGTGGCGGTGGCGGCGGCGGTCAGCGCCGCGAGCGCCCCCAGCGTCGTCGTCGCGGCGGCGCCGGTGGTGGCCAGCCGCAGAGCGCCGAGGCCAAGGCCCCGGCCGAGTCCGCGAAGTCCGAGGGGAGCTGACCAGTGCTTATTCCTCGTAAGGTCAAGTACCGCAAGCAGCACCACCCGGATCTGCGCGGCAAGGCCAAGGGCGGCACGACGGTCAGTTTCGGCGAGTTCGGCATCCAGGCCCTGGAGTCGGCCTACGTGACGAACCGTCAGATCGAGTCCGCTCGTATCGCCATGACGCGTCACATCAAGCGTGGCGGCAAGGTGTGGATCAACATCTTCCCGGACCGCCCGCTGACCAAGAAGCCCGCCGAGGTCCGCATGGGTTCCGGTAAGGGCTCCCCGGAGTGGTGGGTCGCGCCGGTCAAGCCCGGTCGCGTGATGTTCGAGCTGTCGGGCGTGCCCGAGGCCATCGCCAAGGAGGCGATGCGCCGTGCGATGCACAAGCTCCCGATGAAGTGCAAGTTCGTTACGCGGGAGGGGGAGTGATGGCCAAGTCCGTGACTGCCCATGAGCTCCGTGACCAGTCCGTCGAGGACCTGGTCGCCAAGCTCAAGGAAGCCAAGGAAGAGCTGTTCAACCTCCGCTTCCAGGCCGCCACCGGCCAGCTCGACAACCACAGCCGACTGCGTACCGTCAAGCGCGAGATCGCCCGGATCTACACGATCCTGCGTGAGCACGAGCTGGGTATCGCCCCGCTGTCTGGTGAGTCGGCGCAGGAGAAGGAAGCAGCCGAATGAGTGAGAACCAGACCGCGACCCGCAACTACCGCAAGGTGCGCGAGGGCTACGTCGTCAGCGACAAGATGGACAAGACCGTCGTCGTCGAGGTCGAGGACCGCATCACGCACGCCAGGTACGGCAAGGTCATCCGTCGCACGTCCAAGTACAAGGCGCACGACGAGGCGAACTCCTGTGGTGTGGGCGACCTGGTCCGACTGATGGAGACCAGGCCGCTCTCCGCGACGAAGCGTTGGCGCGTCGTGGAGATCCTGGAGAAGGCTAAGTAACCCCAGCCTGTCGGCGGCCGACACCCGTGTCAGCCGCCGATCCCAGGGGTGAGACCACCTAGCCGTGCGGCAGTGGACCGCACGCATCACATCAGGAGCAGACGTGATTCAGCAGGAGTCGCGACTCAAGGTCGCCGACAACACGGGTGCCAAGGAGATCCTCACCATCCGTGTTCTCGGTGGCTCGGGTCGGCGCTACGCCGGGATCGGCGACACCATCGTCGCCACGGTGAAGGACGCCCTGCCTGGCGCTGGAGTCAAGAAGGGCGACGTCGTCAAGGCCGTTGTCGTGCGCACCGTCAAGGAGCGCCGCCGGCCCGACGGCTCCTACATCCGCTTCGATGAGAACGCTGCCGTGCTCATCAAGGACGGTGGGGACCCGCGAGGCACCCGCATCTTCGGCCCGGTCGGCCGCGAGCTGCGTGACAAGAAGTACATGCGCATCATTTCGCTGGCGCCGGAGGTGCTCTAAGCGATGAAGATCAAATCTGGCGACGAGGTCATCGTTCTCGCCGGCAAGAACCGGGGTGCCACCGGCAAGGTCGTCAAGGCCCTGCCGAAGGAAGACCGTGTCGTTGTCGAGGGCGTCAACCTGGTCAAGAAGCACAGGAAGGCCAACCCGGCGGGCGGCCAGCAGGGCGAGGTCGTCACCAAGGAGGCCCCCATCCACGTGAGCAACGTCGCGCTCGTGGAGGACGGCAAGGCCACCCGGGTCGGCTACCGCTTCGAGGAAGACGGAACCAAGGTTCGCGTCTCCCGCCGCACCGGTAAGGACATCTGATGACGGTTACCAACGACATCACCGCCCCTCCGATGCCGCGGCTCAAGGAGAAGTACCGGAACGAGATCGTCGCTGCCCTCAAGGAGGAGCACGACATCGCCAACATCATGCAGGTCCCCGGTCTGACGAAGATCGTGGTCAACATGGGTGTGGGCGAGGCGGCTCGTGACGCGAAGCTGATCCAGGGCGCGGTCGCCGACCTGTCGGCGATCACCGGCCAGAAGCCGCGGATCAACCGGGCCAAGAACTCCATCGCGCAGTTCAAGCTGCGCGAGGGTCAGCCGATCGGCGCCAGCGTCACGCTGCGCGGCGACCGGATGTGGGAGTTCCTCGACCGGCTGCTCTCCCTGGCCCTGCCCCGTATCCGGGACTTCCGTGGCCTTTCCCCGAAGCAGTTCGACGGGAACGGCAACTACACCTTCGGGCTGACCGAGCAGGTCATGTTCCACGAGGTGGACCCGGACAAGGTCGACCGGCAGCGTGGGATGGACATCACGGTCGTCACCACCGCCACGAGCGACGAACAGGGCCGCAGCCTGCTCAAGCGGCTCGGTTTCCCGTTCAAGGAAGCCTGAGGGGTAAGCACACATGGCCAAGAAGTCGCTGATCGCGAAGTCGCAGCGGAAGCCGAAGTTCGCCGTTCGCGCGTATACTCGATGCTCGCGGTGCGGCCGCCCGCGCGCCGTCTTCCGGAAGTTCGGCCTGTGCCGTATCTGCTTCCGTGAGATGGCCCACCGGGGCGAGCTGCCCGGTATCACCAAGTCGAGCTGGTAGTTTCCGGCGGGGCCGACCGGTCGCTCTCCCCTGAGCGCACGGAGTCGGCCCCCCGAAGCGCCATCCTCGGCGCGCACAGCGTCCGTGACCGCACGATGCGGCACGGTCCGGCAACATCCAACCACCAGGGCACGGCAGTCCCGAAGGGGACCGCGGTGCCCACGACCACGCCGTAGGTCCGTTTGTGCATCTTCGCGGGAGTACCCGCGCAAGGGCAGGCTCTGGGAAAGCCCGCACTCGGAAACCGCGGTGAGGAAGGGCCAGTCGGCCATGACGATGACCGACCCGATCGCAGACATGCTCACGCGTCTGCGCAACGCGAATTCGGCTTACCACGACACCGTGGGAATGCCGTATTCCAAGATCAAGGCGCACATCGCCGAGATCCTCCAGCAGGAGGGCTTCATTCAGGGCTGGCGGACCGAGGAGGCCCCCGTGGGCCAGAACCTCGTCCTGGACCTGAAGTACGGCCCCACCCGGGAGCGTTCCATCGCGGGCATCCGCCGGGTCTCCAAGCCCGGTCTGCGGGTGTACGCCAAGAAGGAGAACCTGCCGCGGGTGCTGGGTGGCCTCGGCGTGGCGATCATTTCGACGTCCGGTGGCCTGATGACCGAAAAGCAGGCCAAGAAGCGTGGCGTGGGCGGCGAAGTCCTCGCCTACGTCTGGTAACAGGGAGAGATTGAAGCATGTCGCGAATCGGTCGACTGCCGCTCTCGGTCCCCAAGGGCGTCGAAGTCACGATTAACGGGCAGGACGTCACCGTCAAGGGTCCGAAGGGCGAGCTGAAGCACACCATCGCCGAGCCGATCACCGTGGCCCTCGAAGACGGGGTTGTCACGGTGGCGCGTCCGGACGACAAGCCGGAGAACCGCTCGCTGCACGGTCTTACCCGTGCGCTCATCGCCAACCTCGTCGAGGGCGTGGCCAAGGGTTACACCAAGACGCTGGAGATCCACGGTGTGGGTTACCGCGTCCAGGCCCGCGGCTCCAACCTGGAGTTCTCGCTGGGCTACAGCCACCCCGTCGTGGTCGAGCCCCCCGCGGGCATCAGCTTCCGCGTGGAGAAGCCGACCATCCTCCACGTCGAGGGCATCGACAAGCAGTTGGTGGGCCAGGTCGCCGCGAACATCCGCGGTCTGCGCAAGCCTGACCCGTACAAGGCCAAGGGCGTGCGGTACCAGGGTGAGCACATCCGCCGCAAGGCCGGAAAGGCTGGTAAGTAGGCATGGGTAGCACCGTGAGCCGCAAGCGGACCGCCAAGCGCGCCACCTCCCGTGTGCGCCGCCAGTTCCGCGTCCGCAAGAAGGTCGTGGGTACCGCCGAGCGTCCGCGCCTGGCCGTGTTCCGCTCCTCCAAGCACATCGTCGCGCAGGTCATCGACGACACCAGGGGTCACACCCTGGCCGCCGCCTCCAGCGTCGAGGCCGATCTGCGCGCCGACGAGGGCACCAAGTCCGACAAGTCCGTCAAGGTCGGTCAGCTCATCGCCGAGCGCGCCAAGGCCGCCGGTGTCTCCTCGGTCGTCTTCGACCGCGGCGGCAACCAGTACGCCGGTCGTATCGCCAAGCTCGCCGACGCGGCGCGCGAGGGCGGGCTGGAGTTCTAGCGATGACCTCTGCAACGGCCAAGATCAACCACGAGAAGAGGAACCACTGATGGCTGCAGCACCGCGGCGCGGCGCCGGTGGCGAGCGGCGTGATCGCCGTGACGATCGCCGCGGCGGCGCCGCAGACAAGGGTGTCTCCTACATCGAGAAGGTCGTGACCATCAACCGGGTCGCGAAGGTCGTCAAGGGCGGCCGTCGCTTCTCCTTCACCGCCCTGGTCGTCGTCGGCGACGGCAACGGCATGGTCGGTGTCGGTTACGGCAAGGCCAAGGAGGTCCCGGCCGCGATCGCCAAGGGTGTCGAGGAGGCGAAGAAGAACTTCTTCCGCGTCCCCCGCATCCAGGGCACGATCGTGCACCGGGTCCAGGGCGAGGACGCGGCCGGCGTCGTCCTGCTCCGTCCGGCCGCTCCGGGTACCGGCGTCATCGCCGGTGGCCCCGTGCGCGCCGTGCTGGAGTGCGCCGGCATCCACGACGTGCTGAGCAAGTCGCTCGGCTCGTCCAACCCGCTGAACATCGTGCACGCCACCGTGGCGGCTCTGAAGGGCATCAACCAGCCCGAGGAGATCGCCGCCCGCCGTGGCCTGCCGATCGAGGACGTCGCCCCGGCTGCCATGCTGCGTGCTCGCGCTGAGGCGAAGGCAGGAGCCTGACCATGGCCAAGCTCAAGATCACGCAGACCCGCTCCAAGATCGGCGGCAAGGTGAAGCAGCACGCTGCTCTCCAGTCGCTGGGTCTGGGCCGGATCGGCAAGTCCACCGTCCGTGAGGACCGCCCTGAGGTTCGCGGGCAGATCACGATCGTCACGCACCTCGTCTCTGTCGAGGAGGTTGCCGAATGAGCGACTACAACCCCGACGAGCTGCTCAAGCTGCACCACCTGCGTCCCGCCCCGGGCTCCAACAAGGCCAAGATCCGCAAGGGTCGTGGCGAGGCGTCCAAGGGCAAGACCGCCGGTCGCGGCACCAAGGGCACGAAGGCTCGTAACACCGTCCGCCCCGGCTTCGAGGGTGGGCAGATGCCCCTCATCCGCCGGGTGCCCAAGCTCAAGGGCTTCAGCAACGCCCGGTTCAAGACGACCTACCAGGTCGTCAACCTGGACCGGCTGAGCGAGCTCTACCCCGAGGGTGGCGAGGTCACCGTCGAGAGCCTGGTCGCCAAGGGCGCGGTTCGCAAGAACCAGCTCGTCAAGGTGCTGGGCACGGGTGAGATCTCCGTCGCCGTGCAGGTGAGCGCACACGCGTTCTCCTCCTCGGCGAAGGAGAAGATCTCCGCCGCCGGTGGCTCGACCACCGAGCTGTAGGGGGCTTCCCCGCGATGAGCGACTGGGGGCGTTCGCCCGGCAGGTCAAGGACCGGCTGGCGGACGCCCCCACGCGTTGTGAGCGGTGATCGTTATGTCTCACGAACTCAACTGCCGAGTGATCACTGTTACAGTGCCATCTGTTTGAGTTCACCGCTTGACGTACTGTGAATACTTCCGAGCAACGGGCGACCGCCCGGAGCTGACGTTCTACGACGATTCAGGATCGGCCGCGATGTCTGGAACCCGTTCCGCCGCCGAAGCTGCGCAGGAGGAGACGTGCTAGGTGCGTTCGTTCGTGCATTCCGCACGCCCGACCTGCGCAACAAGCTGCTGTTCACACTGTTCATCCTGACGATCTTCCGTCTGGGCTCTGTGATCCCGGCGCCGGGTATCAACTCCGCGGCGATCAGGGACCAGATGGAGGCGATCACCTCCTCCGACCAGTCCGGTGTGTACGCGCTCGTCAACCTGTTCAGCGGCGGTGCCCTGCTGCAACTGGCGGTGTTCGCGCTCGGGGTCATGCCGTACATCACCGCGAGCATCATCATCAACCTGCTCACGGTGGTGATCCCCCGTCTGGAGGCCCTCAAGAAGGAGGGCCAGTCCGGGCAGAGCAAGATCACCCAGTACACCCGCTACCTGACGCTCATGCTCGGTGTCCTCCAGGCCACCAGCATCGTCGCCATGGCCCGGACGGGCGCCCTGTTCCAGGGGGCCATCCCAGTCAGCTCCTACATGCCCAACCAGGACATCCTGACCCTGGTGACCATCGTGTTCACGATGACCGCCGGTACCGCCATCATCATGTGGTTCGGCGAGCTCATCACCGAGCGCGGCGTGGGCAACGGCATGTCGCTGCTGATCTTCACCCAGGTCATCGCGATGTTCCCCTCCTCCATGATCGCGCTGTTCCAGGAGCGCTCGATCTGGGTCTTCGCCCTCATCTGCATCGCCGGCCTGGTGCTCATCACCGCGGTGGTCTTCATGGAGCAGGCCCAGCGCCGCATCCCGGTGCAGTACGCCAAGCGCATGGTCGGCCGCCGCATGTACGGCGGCAGCTCGACCTACATCCCGCTGAAGGTGAACCAGGCGGGCATCATCCCCGTGATCTTCGCCTCCTCGCTGCTGTACCTGCCGCAGCTGCTCGTGGGCCTCATGGGACAGGACTCCACCCATCCCGTGGCGACCTTCGTGCAGGACTACTTCCTCACCGGCACCCACCCCGTGTACATGGCGACGTTCTTCGTCATGATCATCGGCTTCGCGTTCTTCTACGTGGCGATTACCTTCAACCCCGCTGAGGTCGCCGACAACATGAAGAAGTACGGTGGGTTCATCCCGGGTATCCGACCAGGGCGTCCGACCGCCGAGTACCTCGACTACGTGTTGACGAGGCTGACGACCCCCGGATCCCTGTACCTGGGTGTGATCGCTCTCCTGCCGATGGTCGCCCTCGGCGCCACCGGCGCAAGCGCGAACTTCCCCTTCGGAGGGACGAGCATCCTGATCATGGTCGGCGTCGGGCTGGACACGGTGAAGCAGATCGAGAGTCACCTCCAGCAGAGGAACTACGAAGGTTTTCTGCGATAAATGCGAGCAGTATTGGTGGGGCCGCCTGGGGCCGGCAAGGGCACCCAGGCCCAGATCCTCGCGTCCGAACTGTCGATCCCGAAGGTGTCCACGGGCGACATCTTCCGGGCCAACGTCAGCGGTAAGACCGACCTCGGCAAGAAGGCCAAGGAGTACATGGACCGCGGTGACCTCGTCCCCGACGAGGTCACGAACGCCATGGTCAAGGACCGGCTGGCGCAGGACGACGCCGCGGCGGGCTTCCTGCTCGACGGCTTCCCGCGCAACGTCCCGCAGGCCGAGACGCTCGAGGGCATGCTGGCCGACCTCGACACCCGCCTGGACGTCGTCCTGGAGCTGAGGGTGGACGAGGACGAGGTGGTCAAGCGCCTGTCGGGACGCCGCTCGTGCCCCGAGTGCGGCCGGGTGTACCACGTGGAGTACGACGCCCCCGAGACCGCGGGCAGGTGCGACAACGAGGGCGCCGAGCTGTACCAGCGCGAGGACGACCGCGAGGAGACCATCAGGCACCGCCTCAAGGTCTACCGCGAGCAGACCGCTCCGCTGGTGGAGTTCTACGAGGCCCGGGGCCTGCTGGCCACCATCGCCGCGACGGGGACCGTGGACGAGGTGACGGCCCGCGCCAAGGCCGCCATCGAGAAGGTCGGGGCCGGCTCCTGATGTTTCGCAACACCGATCCGGACGTGCAGATCAAGACTCCGGAGCAGATCGCCAGGATGAGGGCGGCGGGCCAGGTCGTGGCCCGCGCCCTGGACAGCCTCCGGGCCGCGGTGCGGCCCGGGGTGTCGACCCTGGAGCTGGACTCCCTCGCGGAGAAGGTCATCCGCGACGCGGGCGCCGTCCCCTCCTTCAAGGGCTACCACGGCTTCCCGGGCTCCATCTGCGCCTCGGTGAACGAGGAGGTCGTCCACGGCATTCCCAGCGCTCAGCGGGTGCTGGCCGAGGGCGACATCATCTCCGTCGACTGCGGTGCCATCCTGGAGGGCTGGCACGGCGACTCGGCGATCACCGTCGCGGTCGGCGAGGGCCGCCCCGAGGACCTGCGCATGATGGAGGTCTGCGAGGAGTCCATGTGGCAGGGGATCGCCGAGCTGCGTCCGGGCAGGCGCCTGGGCGACATCGGCCACGCGATCGGCGGCCACATCTCCCGCAACGGCGGCTACGGCAACGTCCGCGAGTACGGCGGCCACGGCATCGGCACCGAGATGCACATGGACCCGCACGTGCTCAACTACGGCAAGCGCGGCAAGGGCATGAGGCTGGTCGAGGGCATGTGCCTGGCGATCGAGCCGATGACCACCCTGGGCCGCCACGACGTGGTGCAGCTCGACGACGGCTGGACCGTGGTGACGCGCGACGGCGGGCGCGCCGCGCACTTCGAGCACACGGTCGCGGTGACCGCGGACGGGCCCGTCGTACTGACCGCGCGCGCGTCCGACCGCGATAAAATCGCCGACATGGGGTTCGTCCAGCCAACCTGGTAGGGGTTTCGTCCCGCGCGGAGCGCGGGGCCGCTTCCGGGTGAAGATGCGAGGTGCGCGCAGTGTCCGACCCGGTGCCGTCGATGCGAACGTCCGACGCGGAACGCGACCGCGTCGCCCAGCTCCTCCAGGAGCACTTCGCCCAGGGGCGGCTGGACCACGAGGAGTTCACCGACCGCCTCGGCCGCGTCTACAAGGCCAGAACCACGGATGAGCTCGCCACGGTCACCCACGACCTCCCCGAGCGCGACCTCGCCGACATCCGCGGGGCCGCCCCCCGGGACGAGGAGTTCTCGGTGGCCCCCCGGATCAGCATGCGCGATCCGGCGCTGATGGTGCCGTGGGCCCTCTACGGCGGGGTCAACATCCTGTGCTTCGTCATCTGGCTGATCCTGTTCCTCACCACCGACTACGACTACCCGTGGTTCCTGTGGGTCATGGGGCCGTGGGGCATCGTGATGGGTATCGTGACCGTGGGGGTCCTGGCCGGGCAGAAGCACCACACCGACGGCGACGGGACGTCCTAGGGCCGGGGCCCGTACCCGCCCGCGTTCCGGTGCGGTAGTGTGCTCCGTTCGGCGGTCAGAAGTACTTGCCGGAAGGGGATAGACTGTCCTTGCCCATACGCGGGCTGTTGGGTCAGTCTGCCTTCTTTGCGCCACGTCCTCCAACCGACGTTCGCCTTTGCAGTTGGCCTGAACTTCCAGTGTCCCTCGGCGTCGGTGACGGCCATCCGCCGTTGCCGGGGCCGTAGCGTCATGCGGGGCCACTGGGGTCGCGTCGGGTTGTCCTGATCAACCAAACGATGAGCGAGGCGTGGAAGGACATGGCCAAGAAAGACGGCGCCATCGAGATCGAGGGTTCCGTTGTCGAGTCCCTACCCAACGCTATGTTCAAGGTAGAGCTCGACAACGGGCACCAGGTCCTTGCCCACATCAGCGGCAAGATGCGGATGAACTACATCCGTATTCTCCCCGACGACCGTGTCGTCGTGGAGCTGAGCCCGTACGACCTCACGCGCGGGCGCATCGTTTACCGCTACAAGTAGCCCCTCACGGGCCTCGCGGCCCGGGAGAGTATGAGTTCGGAGTCACCATGAAGGTCAAGCCGAGCGTGAAGAAGATCTGCGCGAAGTGCCGCGTGATCCGCCGTAACGGCCGGATCATGGTCATTTGCTCGGACCCGCGGCACAAGCAGCGCCAGGGTTAGTCACCCCCGCTCCGCCCGCCGCGGCTTCACACACCGCGATCGGCCCGGCCGGTGCGTCAGCACCGCACCGGGCGCACGACACAACGAAAACCTGTTCCGACTCCCGCCGCCAGTGCGGCGCGGGAGGCACCCCCGGTCGGAGGCCGGGGCCTCGTCGATTGGGCGACGAGAGGGTGGAACGGGCCAGACCTCCGCATAGGGCAACTAGGAGTCTCGCCCACATGGCACGTATCGAAGGCGTTGACCTTCCCCGCGACAAGCGGGTGGAGATCGCTCTCACGTACATCTTCGGGATCGGGCGCACGCGCGCCCTGGAGACCCTGAAGAGCACCGGCGTCGACGGCAACACGCGCGTCTACGAGCTGTCCGAGGAAGACCTCGTCAAGCTGCGCGAGTGGATCGGCTCGAACTACCAGGTCGAGGGTGACCTGCGCCGTGAGGTGCAGGGCGACATCCGCCGCAAGATGGAGATCGGTAGCTACCAGGGCATCCGCCACCGCCGTGGACTCCCGGTCCGCGGTCAGCGCACGCAGACCAACGCGCGCACCCGCAAGGGCAAGAAGAAGACCGTGGCCGGTAAGAAGAAGGCCGGTAAGAAGTAGTCCGCTCGGACTGGACTGTAAGCACGCGTCCGGGAACGACAACGGACCGATGATCTCTGGGAGTTTCGCTCATGCCGCCTAAGGGCCGTCAGGGTGCCGCGCGCAAGGTGCGCCGCAAGGAAAAGAAGAACATTGTCCACGGGCACGCTCACATCAAGAGCACGTTCAACAACACGATCGTGAGCATCACCGACCCGACCGGTGCCGTGATCTCGTGGGCCAGCTCCGGCCAGGTGGGCTTCAAGGGTTCGCGCAAGTCGACCCCCTACGCCGCGCAGATGGCCGCCGAGGCCGCTGCCCGCCGCGCCCAGGAGCACGGCGTCCGCAAGGTGGACGTCTTCGTGAAGGGCCCGGGCTCGGGCCGGGAGACCGCCATCCGCTCGCTCCAGGCGACCGGGCTGGAGGTCGGCTCCATCCAGGACGTGACGCCGGTTCCGCACAACGGCTGCCGT